>CAZTPE010000221.1:0-4642 GCA_964614545.1 uncultured Ectothiorhodospiraceae bacterium | reverse complement strand
CCGGCGACATGTAAAAGGGGCTGCCCAGCACGGTGCCGGTGCGGGTCTTGCTGTGGTCGGTGAGGCAGGCTATACCGAAGTCCGTCACCTTGAGCTGGTCGCTATCGGCATCGAAGAGGATATTGCCGGGCTTCACGTCGCGGTGCACCACCTTCTGCGCGTGGGCGTAGTCCAGCGCCTCGGCAACGCGGATGCCGATCTCGAACACCTGGGCAATGGGCAGCAGATCATCACGATGCACAAAGTTATCCAGGCTGTCGCCGGCGATGTAGTCCATGGCGATATAGGCCAGATCGTGCTCCTCGCCCACATCGTAGATGGTGACGATATGCGGATGGCTGAGCCGCCCGGCGGTCTCCGCCTCCTGAAAGAAGCGCTGGCGCACCTCCTCCAACTGACGGCCGTCGAACTCATCGGACAGCGGCAGGGTCTTGATGGCCACGGTGCGGCCGATGCGCGGATCGCGGCCCAGGTACACCGTGCCCATGGCGCCACGTCCCAGCTCATTCTCTATCTCGTAACGCCCCAAAACCGGACGCTCGACCTTCGGGTCATCGACGATCATGGTGGCATTCAGCCCGCCGCTGACGGCCAGCGGTGCCGGGCTGGCGGCGCGGTGGCGCTCACAACGCTCAGTAATGTCGCGGAATGTCGGCTGTTGTGCGGCGATCCGCTCAAAGACCGCCAACGCCTTACCGAACTGGCGACGGCGTTCGTATTCCAACCCCAGCTCATACAGGGCCTCAAGGGCCACGCCCGGCGGCAGGGTGCACAGGGTATCGAAGGCCGGATCCAGCTTGCCCTGATTGCGCAGCTCGGCGGCCAGGGCAAGATTCGCCGCCTCGGCCTGCCCGCGCAGTGCCAATAGATGACCCGCAAGGCGATGATGGACGGCAAGCAAGGGCTGCCCCAGCAGCAGATACAGCGCCGGCAGGCCCAGCGGCAGCCAGAGGTTCTCTACCACCAGCCCCAGCAGGCTGGCGTTGACCGCCAGCAGCAACAGCACGCCGCCCAGCAGCAATCCACCTCCCCCCCGCAGGCGGCGCGGCAGTAACAGAAAATAGAGCAGAATCAGCAACAGCCCGCCACGTTCAACGCCCTGCGACCAACCAGGCACCCGCACCAGATCACCCGTTTGCAGAGCATTAATCACCTGCGCCTGCCACGCCACTGGCGTCAGCCGCGGCCCGCCCGGCGCGACAACGCGATAACTCAGGTGCGGCGCGGTAATACCCAGCAGCACGATGCGGCCGCGTAGTTCGGCCTCCGGCACGCGGCCCTCCAGCAGGTGTTCGGCGGAAAACACCGGCAATGGATTGTCCTCGGGGCGCGGTCGCGGATAGACCCGCAGCGCCGCATCGGTAGCAAAAAAGACATCACCCAGTTGCACCCCGGGCTGCCCGGCCAGGCTGGGCGAAATCACCGCCTCACTCACCGGCACACCCCGCACCCGCGCCAGCAGGTTCAACGCCAGACTGGGCCGGTAGACGCCATTGACCGCCAGCATCAGCGGCTCGGCGCGCACCGGTTCGTCCTCGGCGGCCAGCGCCAGCACGCCGACACGCGCCGCATCGAAATGCGCCAATGGCGACGACTGCAACTGCCACGGCAGACGTGGTGGCCACAGCAGTGGCCCAAACCAGGGCTGCTCCGCCGCCACCAACTCGGCGAGCAGCGATGGCATCCGCGCCGCTTCATTGTGCAGTGCCAGCAGGCCGCGGCGCTCCTCGACCTCGCTGGCCGGCCAGGCCAGCACCACACCCGGGTGCGCCAGCAACGTCCGCGCCTGCTGTGGCTGGCCGATGGGCAGAATCAGGCCGATGGCCGCAACGTCGGATGCCGCAAGAACGTCCACGAGATCCGTCAGCCGCTGTGTCTCCCAGGGCCAGGGGCCGAAATCCACGAAGGTGCTTTCATCCAGCGCGATCACACTGACATGGTTTTCCACCGGCGCCATCGGCACGGCGTGAATCAGCCAGTGATACAAACGTGACTCCACCGCCTCACCCAGCGGCAGGTAACTGGCTACGAACAACGACGCGCCCAGCAGGGTGATCCATAAACGATGGCTGGCAAGAAATTTCATGGGGTTCCGAAGCAGTATTCTGGATCGCTATTTACGCTTACTTGTGAGGCTCTTGTGGGAGCGGCTTCAGCCATGAAGAATCTTCTACCCCTTTCGCGGCTGAAGCCACTCCCACAAATAGCCGTATCAGTCATCTATCGGCCGCACCTTCGCGAGCTTCACCCGCTACGTCCACCCGCGACAACAGCCACGCCCCAGCCACAAACAACAGGATCAGCGACAACATCCCGGCCCGGTGGCTGTCCGTGGCGACACTGACGACCCCCACCATCAGCGGCCCCAGCAGGGCGGCGAACTTACCCAGCATATTGTAAAAACCGAAGAACTCTGCCGCCTTGTCCGTGGGGATCAGGCGCGCATACAGAGAGCGGCTGAGGGCCTGGATGCCACCCTGCACCAGACCAATGCACACCGCCAGCAGGTAAAACTCCCAGGTCTCTTCAATCAGCACCGCCCACAGCGTAACCACCACATACACGCCGATAGCAATAAAAATGCCACGCTTCGCCCCGATCTGCTGCCCCAGCCAGCCAAAGGCCAGCGCCGCCGGGAAGCCCACAAACTGGGTGATCAGCAGCGCACCGATGAGGTGGGTCTGCTCAAGGCCGATGGCGAGGCCATAGTCCACCGCCATGCGCACGATGGTATCGACGCCATCGATGTACAGCCAGTAAGCCACGAGAAACAGAAACACCGGACGCATCTGGCGAATGTGCCGGAAGGTGTCGATGACCTGCCGATAGCCGGCACGCGCCACGGCCCAGCCTGACAGCCGCTGTGCTACGGGTGGCTCTTTCACCATAAGCACCAATGGCAGAGAAAACAGCACCCACCACAGGGCCACACTGAGGAACGAATAACGCACCGCCTCTTCCGCGCTGGCCAGTCCAAAGCTGTCCGGCGACAGGGTCATGGCCACGTTGATGCCGAACAGCAGCCCGCCGCCGAGATAGCCCAGCGCATAGCCGATGGCCGACACCATGTCCCAGTCTTCTTCACGCGCCACCACGGTAAGCAGGGCGTCGTAAAATACATTCGCGCCCATAAAGCCCACCGTAGCGGCTACGAACAGGGCCAACGCCGCCGCCCATTCCCCTGCCCCCACAGCGCTCAGACCCGCAGTACAGATCACCCCCAGCACGGCAAACAGCAGCAGGAAGCGCTTGCGCAGACCACCTCGGTCGGCCATCGCCCCCAACAGTGGCGCGGCCAGCACGATAAACAGGCTGGCAACCGCGTTGCCCATCCCCAGCTGAAAGGTGCTGGTGGTGCTGTCGAGGCCGCTGCCCCAGTACTGTTTGAAGAACAACGGAAAAAAGCCGGCCATCACCGTGGTGGCAAAGGCGGAGTTGGCCCAGTCGTAAAAGGCCCAGGCGATGACCGGGCGGGTGACGTAGCGTTTCATTGCCCGAGCCTGCTCCCCAAAGAGGAGCAATGATGCAAAAAAACAACCCGGCAGGAGTGGCCCCTCAGGCCGCGAAAGCGCTCTCGATACTGAACTTTCGCGGCCTGAGAGGCCACTCCTACGGGCAAACAGGTCACGCTATTTCCCCGCCAGTTTCTTGAACCGCTTGTCCCACTTCTTGTAGCGCTTGCGGCAGTAATCATCCAGTGCCTGATGGCTGTCGAAGAACAGGTCGAAGCCCTCCTCCGCCGAGCTATCAAATTCGCATTCATCGTTAGAGTAACTGCGACAGATCATAGGGCGAATCTCATAGATACCGCATTGCCCCGTCTCCGTGATGTGCTCACAGGGGGCCTCCACAACCAACATGAACCAGCCATCCGAGTCCTTGTAAAACTGGATATTGTGGTGCGACACCTGCCACAGCAGGGTGTCGAAGTCCGCCATCGAGCGTGGCGTATCGATGTGCAAGGTGATGTACTGACAGCACTTGGTGCCGGTACAGAGACGGCACTTATTCTCCGGCGTGACCTTTATCGCCTGCACCGCCTTAGCGGCCTTTTTCTTTTTATTCGCCATCAAATATCCCCTCAGGTTCAATGTCGCATGATAACAAACCGGACCACTGGAAATCGCCACAGGATAATGCGATAACATCAGTAAGCCACCTGGATGTCTTCCCATGCCCAAAGACCCGCCTGTCAACGAAACCTTCGCCGCCATCGACCTCGGCTCCAACAGCTTTCATATGATCGTCTGCCGCCTCAGCAACGGTGAACTGCATGTGGAGGACAAACTGCGTGAAATGGTGCGTCTCGGCGCCGGGCTGGACAAAAAAAACCGCCTCGATAACGAAACCCAGGAACGTGCCCTGGCCTGTCTGGAACGCTTCGGCCAACGCCTGCATGGCCTGTCACCGCAACGCATCCGCGCGGCGGGCACCAATACCCTGCGCATTGCACGCAACGCCAGCGACTTCCTTGCCCGTGCCGAGCAGGCCCTGGGACATTCCATTGAAATCATCGCCGGCACGGAAGAGGCGCGCCTCATCTATCTCGGCGTGGCACACAGCACCGGTGCGGACGAAAAGCGCCGCTTCGTCATGGACATCGGCGGCGGCAGCACCGAGATGATCATCGGCGAAGGCTTCG
>CAZTPE010000220.1:0-4690 GCA_964614545.1 uncultured Ectothiorhodospiraceae bacterium | reverse complement strand
CAACGAAAAGAGACTGATACCCACCAGCATATCGAGACGAAAAATCTCCGCCCCTAACTGTTTTTTGATGATGAGAAGAAAGGGTTGCCCATCACTATCCAGCATCCGGCTGAATTCCAGCTCTGGCAAAACCCAGCGCAAGACACGATTAACCTGACGAGTGGATTCAATATGGGATAATTCACGCGAAACCCCTTTACGCAAAACTTTTGCCGGATAGCTAAGCGTGATACTGGCGTCGGGTGTCAGAAAATCACTACTCGCCAACAGGTATTCGGCCTTCACCAGCAGGGACACTAGACGCCTTGCCCGGTTAAACTTCTGCGCATCTTTATTGGGTAATTCGAGACCGGAATATACCGCCTTGAACAAGGTATAGGCCTGCTGGCCATTAACCAATTTAAAAGGCGTTGAGGCACTGACATCACCAGTGTCGATGGCCTTGTCGATTGCACGCTGAAAATCCGTATCAGAGTAAACGTCATAGCCCAGCATCGGCGCCCGTTCAGGCTCCAGAGGCTCGATAAAAACGATGGGGTAATAAAACGGCCGCTCGGCCACTGGCTGGCGCTGTCCCGCTTGCCGTTCCCAGATGCGGTAGGATGGATAACCTTCCACCTGAAGTGACATTTCAACATCCGCAACTTCCTGACGGAGAACTCTTTCCTGATATTCGATGTAGCCGATGTGCGGATACCGGCCCAGCATTTCACTGGCATAGAGGGAAAGTTGCTCTCGATCAACCTCATCGAGTGCGTGATGCAAGGCTGCCAGGCCACTGAGCACCGCCTCGCTTTCACTCAGGCGGCGCGACACCAGATCATGGGTTGCCGATGATTCACGTTCAAAACGGTATGCCGCGCCGTTGACTTCCCACCACACCACAACACTCATCAGCAGCGTGGTCACTACGATGCTGATCAGTGCCAGGCGCAACAAATACCTCGCTGAAAGCCGGGCTTCGGATTTGCTCATGGGTATTCCTTCGTTTTCATCAGAGCGATGTCCTCATCCTGTTGCTGCAACAGATTCAGCAGCCCCGCCTCATCCAGCACCTCGATACCCAGTTCCTGCGCCTTTTTCAGCTTGGAACCAGCGGCCTCACCGGCAATTACCCAATCGGTTTTTTTCGACACGCTGCCCGTCACCTTCGCACCCAGCGCCTGTAGACGTTTCTTCGCCTCGGGCCGTGACATGCTCTCCAGGGTGCCGGTCAGAACGATGACCTTGCCCGCCAGTGGCAGAACCTCCGGCGTCTTCACTTCCACTTTGGGCCAGTGAATACCGGCAGCAATCAGTTTGTCGATGACTTCCAGGTTGTGCGCCTGCCTAAAAAAGGTATAAATACTGTTAGCCACTATCGGCCCCACGTCCGGCACCGACTGCAGGGTTTCCAGATCGGCCTCTTCGATGGGCTGCAGATCGCCAAAGTGCTGTGCCAGACCCTGTGCCGTGGTCTCGCCAACTTCGCGGATGCCCAATGCAAACAGAAAGCGTCCCAGGCTCGTCGCCTTGCTTTTTGCCAATGCGGCAATCAGATTCTCAGCCGACTTCTGCGCCATGCGCTCCAGGCCGGCCAGTTGCTCCACGGTCAGTGCATACAGGTCGGCGGGGTCGTGCACCAAGTCCCGATCCACCAGTTGCTCGACCAGTTTTTCACCCAGCCCCTCGATATCCATGGCGCGCCGCGAGGCGAAGTGCTTGATGGCCTCCTTGCGCTGCGCCGGGCAGTACAGGCCGCCGCTGCAGCGGGCAATAACCTGGCCTTCGAGGCGAATAATGTCGGAACCACACACCGGACAATGCGTCGGCATCACAAAGGGTTTGGCATCCGGCGGACGGCGCGACAGCACCACGCTCCCCACCTTGGGAATCACGTCGCCGGCTCGATACACCACCACCGTGTCGCCTACGCGCAGATCCATGCGCACGATCTCATCCTGATTGTGCAGGGTGGCATTGGTGACGGTGACGCCGCCTACTTCCACCGGCTCGAGGCGCGCCACCGGGGTGATGGCACCGGTGCGGCCCACCTGGATATCAATGGCCAGCAGACGGGTCAGCGCCTCTTGGGCAGGAAACTTGTGGGCGATGGCCCAGCGCGGCGCGCGCGAGACGAAACCCAGCATCTCCTGCTGCTCGATGCGGTCCACCTTGTACACCACGCCGTCGATCTCGTAAGGCAGACTGGCGCGGCGCTCGCCGATGTCGCGATAATAATCAAGGCAGGCGTCGATGCCGCGCACGGTGCGGATCTCCGGGCATACCCGCAACCCCCAGTCTTTCAGTTGCGCGAGAATGGCACTGTGCCGATCCGGCAATTGGCCGTCCTCGACCTGGCCGACGCCATAGCAGAACATGGCCAGCGGCCGGCTGGCGGTCACCTTCGGGTCAAGTTGGCGCAGCGAACCGGCGGCGGCATTACGCGGATTGGCGAAGGGTTTTTCACCGGCCGCGCGCTGGCGTTCGTTGAGGGCCTCGAATCCGGCCTTGGGCATATACACTTCGCCGCGTACCTCCAGCACGCGTGGCAGTGGCCGCTGCGCCTCGGCGCGCAGGCGCAGCGGCACACAGGGAATGGTGCGTACATTCTGCGTCACGTCCTCGCCTGTGACGCCGTCGCCGCGTGTGGCGCCGCGCACCAGCACACCCGCCTCGTACAGCAGGCTGATGGCGAGGCCGTCCATCTTCGGCTCAGCGGTAAAGTCGATCTCGTCCTCGGCCAGTCCGAGTTTTTCGGCGATGCGGTGGCCGAAGTCACGCACCTCTTCACCGCTGAAGGCATTGCCCAGGGACAGCATGGGCACGGCATGTTTCACCTCGCCAAAGGCCTTGAGCGGCTCGGCACCGACGCGCTGGGTGGGCGAATCCGGCGTCACCAGCGCCGGGTATTGTTCCTCCAGCGCCTGCAGTTCACGGAACAGGCGGTCGTATTCGGCGTCCGGGATCTCCGGATCGTCGAGCACGTAGTAGCGGTAGTTGTGGTAGTCGATCTGCTCGCGCAGCTCACGGGCGCGCGCAGCGACGTCGGCGGGAACGGCGGCGGGCACACTCATGCCTCGACAGGTTCCGTGCCATTGTCCGCCGCCGCGGCCAGCTCCGGCTGGTAGCCGAAACGGCGCATGTCCGGCATGCGCTGGGGGAACAGGATGCCATCCAGGTGGTCACACTCGTGCTGCACCACGCGGGCATGAAAACCGCTCGCCTCGCGCTCCATGGGCCGGCCCTCGGCATCGAAGCCGGTATAGACGATATGGCGATGACGCGGCACCCAGCCGCGCAACTCCGGCAGGCTCAGGCAGCCTTCCCAATCACCCTCCTGCTCATCACCGATGGGGGTGATACGCGGATTGACCAGCACCGTGGCGGGCACCGGCTCGCGGTCGGGATAGCGCGGGTTGTCCTGCATACCGAAGACGATCAGCCGCAGCGACTCACCGATCTGCGGCGCCGCCAGTCCGACACCGTTTTCCGCCGCTATGGTGTCCAGCATATCCTGGATCAACGCGTGCAGTTGCGGCGTGTTAAACTCGGCGACGGCCTTGGCCGGCCGGCTGAGAATGGGGTGACCTAGACGTAAAACGGGCCGGGCGGACATAAAACAGATTCCTTGGATGCATACGGATAAATGCCGAAGACAACTTCATCAGTGACAAACGTACATACTACCAAGAACCGCTGGCTGGCGGGGCTACTGGCGGCCATATTCTGCAGCATGGCCACGGCCGCTAACAATGAAGGCGAGGACGGTGGCCGCTGGTACGAGGTGGAGCTGATCCTGTTTGCCCACAACAATCCGCAGGCGCTGGATGCTGAGCAATGGCCGGCAATCATCGGCGTGGATCTGCCGATGGAGGAACTGGTGGAACTACAACTGCCGCAGGAGATCATCCCTACTGCGGTGGATGAAATACTGCGGGTGAAATCTTCCACCGCAGAAGCCTCCGTCGGCGATACCACGAAAGCCCCTGTCGCGTTTCAGCTACTGGATGAATCCGAGTGGCAATTGCAGAAGACCGCCAGACACCTGCGCCGCTCATCGCGTTTTGAACCCCTGTTACATGTGGCCTGGCGTCAACCCACGTACGAGCGAGCGCGGGCGCGCCCGGTACTGCTCTATGACGGCATGACAAAGCCATTGATCATTGGCGGCCGACCCCAGTCCCAGGCAGAAACCTATGTCGGCCCGCCCAATCCGAAACTCATAGGCACAGTCAAACTGAGTGTCGCCCGCTACCTGCATCTGGCCACGGACCTGATCTATCGCATTCCCGTCACTCAGCAGGCCGCAGTACCGGTACCGGACTTCGATCTCTGGTATGACCGCCCCTACCCCACCCTCTACGAACCCCAGGGTCCGGCCTACCGCCTGGAAGAATGGCAGGCCATTCGCGGTTTTCGCATGCGGGAATCCCGACGCATGCGTTCAAAGGTCCTGCACTACCTCGACCACCCGCTGTTTGGCCTGGTGGTGCTGATCACCCCGGTGGAACTGCCGCAACCGAATGAAGATGTCGAGCCCCCCGCCGGGCAATAAGCCCGGGCAAGACCGTACGACGGACCTCCTCCGCCATTGCCGCCGCACGATACTTCCGCATAGCGCCGAACGGTTCCTCGGCCTAACATCATACAGACGCACAACGCTGCAATATCCAAACCCGCTTGATATCCCTGTAATTCTGCGCCTTAA
>CAZTPE010000219.1:0-4702 GCA_964614545.1 uncultured Ectothiorhodospiraceae bacterium | reverse complement strand
TCATTGGATTTTCTATTCGATGCACCTGAGTTGTTGGGGTTCGTACCTCACCCCAACCTACCGCACTCCCTCAGAGATTAAAACGGAAAACATCGTGCGCACAGCGCACGCTACAAGCAGGGGTAGTGTGCGCCGTGCGCACGGCACGGACATCCAATGTCTCTACGCACGCCACGCCCCTGTGGTGAATAGTTCTACTCCGTTACATTTAACTTGCCCCTGAGCTGTTGGGGTTCGTTGCTCGGCTTTAGCATCCTGCGCCGCCCAAACCTACCGTACTTTGACACGAAAAAAATCAGATCGACAATATCTTCAACACCGGCTCACTCCGCTTTGGATCGTCATGAAAGCCGGAAACCACCAGCACGGTGTGACCCGGTTTGGTCAGGCCGCAACAGGGATTGATGTCGGCACAGAGCTTGCGCCAGTCTTCGATGGTAGGGCGTTCGCGATACACGGGGACAATGCCCCAGTGCAACGACAGGCGGCGGCAAATCGCCGCAAGATCACAGACGCCTACCATCGGTGCAATGGCGCGATGGGCGGCGAGCACCCGCGCCGTAGTGCCCGAGCCGGTGGGAATAATCATGGCCTGCAATTTCAAGTCGCTGGACAGGGTCTGCGCGGCATGAGCAATGGCCTCACGGGTGTTGTAGTCGCTCTTGCGGCGATTACCGAAGACGACGCTGCCGAAGCGTCCCTCCTCCCATTGGTGGCGCTCCGTTTCGCGCAGCACGCGGTCCATGGTCTGCACGGACTCCAGCGGATATTGTCCGCTGGCAGTTTCAGCGGACAGCATCACCGCGTCGGTGCCGGTCTCGGCGGCGTTGGCCACGTCGCCCACTTCGGCGCGCGTGGGACGTGAGTGGCTGATCATGGACTCCAGCATCTGCGTGGCGACGATCACCGGCACATGCGCGCGACGGGCCTTGTTGATCAGTTCGCGCTGGATCAGCGGCACCTTTTCCGCCGGCAATTCGATGCCGAGGTCACCGCGCGCCACCATGATGCCGTAGGACTGGGCGAGTATCCCATCGATATTCGCCACCGCCTCCGGCCGCTCGATCTTGCTGACCACGGGAATTTCACCGCCGTTGCGTTTCATGAAGCGCTGCAACCGCGCCACATCGCCGGCGCTGCGCACAAAACTCAGCGCCACGAAGTCGGCCTGCAGTTCCATCGCCAACAGCGCATCCACTTTATCCTTGTCGGTGAAGGCCGGCGTCGATACCGTGGAATCGGGCAGATTCATGCCCTTGTGATCCTTCAGCGGGCCGCCGTGCACCACACGGCAGAGCACCTCGGTGCCCTTCACCGACAGCACTACCAGTTCCAGATTGCCGTCATCCAGCAGGATGCGTTCGCCCTTTTTTACATCCTTGTGCAGCTTGCGGTATTGCGAGGGGATCAGGCCCTTTTCACCCAGCACATTGCGACTGGTAACAGTAACCCTTTCTCCAGCCGCAAGATTGATCATGCCATCACGAAAACGACCAACGCGGATCTTTGGGCCGCACAGATCCATGAGTATCGCCACATGATGGCCCGACTGTTCGGCAATGCTGCGCACCCGTGCGAACAACTGCCGATGCCCGTCGTGATTACCATGCGACATGTTCAGGCGCACTACGTTGACACCCGCCTTGAGCAGACGCCGGATGGCGGTTACCGAATGGCTTGCCGGGCCCAGGGTGGCGATAATCTTGGTGCGACGCCACCGCAAGGCATTCTTTTCGTAGTCTATCGTGGACATCTCATCCTCCAGGCATCGTTCACTCCATCGTGCCATATTTTGATCATTGTCATTGCGTCTACCAACGGCAGACAGTGAACTTGCTTGAGACATGTCCACAAGGAAAACCGAGAAGAAAAATCAACAATCACTCAGACAGATGACAGCATTTTTGATTGATGCAACGCCACATATGTCGAAATACTTTACACAAGGAAAACCACCAAGCCACATATCCCTGTTTATCATAAGAAATATATTCTGGCGCGATGTATGCATCATCGTCAGTGTGACCCAAGGATGGTTTTTTCTGCAAACTTACGTGGAGGAAACAACATCATGATTTCCAACATTCATAAACTGGCATTTGTTGCGATACTGGCCTCACCCATGCTCTTGGTCGCCTCCCCCGCTTTAGCGACCACTATCAGCTTAACGGGCACCGTTCGCGACATGAGCAGGAGTCACCCGGACTTCCAGTCCTTCTGCTGCGGCATTGTAACCGGCATGGTAGGCAGCACTCTGGGGGCCGATGGCACACCGACGTATGTGGGTGGTGCACACATGTCCAATGCCAGTAACTTTTCTGACTGGTATTCCACTGGCGGCAACCATCAGGGCGAGCAGGCGCTGAGTATTTCGCTCGACAATACCATCACTGCAGATCCTAACGTCTACACCTTTATCGCCAATGACAGCTCACCCAACGGCGGGTTCTTCCCTATCGACGGCCAGTTGGGCAACGAATGGAACTCGGGCAGCGGGGGCTCACACAACTTTCACTTCACCTACCGCATCAATAGTGCATTTACCTACCAGGGCGGCGAGCAATTCTCCTTTGTTGGAGATGACGATCTTTGGGTCTTTATCAATGACCAGTTGGTGATCGATCTCGGCGGTGTGCATGGCGCTGCATCGGCCAGCGTCGATTTGGACACACTGGGCCTGACCTCAGGTAACGACTACAGCTTTAACCTATTCTTTGCCGAACGGCATACCACCCAGTCCAATCTGCGAATTGATACTTCGATACTCTTTCACCCTGTCCCAGAACCCGCAAGCCTCGCGCTGATGGGAATCGGGCTAATCGGGTTGGGTTGGGGCCGGTGGCGTAAACTGCACTAATAATATCCTCCAAAGATTGTCTAAAAAGCCCGCCGCAAGGCGGGTTTTTTTTACTGGCGGCTTACCAACCATCTGCACAATATTTCCTACATAAAGAACAGATTGAAGAAAAAGAAGGCCGTGCACCCAACCCGAAATAGCCAGACTGTAGGCGCGGGCCATGCCCGCGATAATCGGTTGAAAAATCTTAAAATCTGTGGGAACGGCTTCAGCCGCGAAGAAGGCTGGCTTCCTTCGCGGCTGAAGCCGTTCCCACAATTTTCTCGGCAATAGCCTCTGCGGCAAAGGACAGGCATGGCCCGCTCCTACACAATTCAGGGGGCCTTACAGAAGATATTTCAGATACAGCTCGGCCAGGGCCAAATCTTCGGGATGGGTGATCTTGATGTTGTCGGCGTGGCCTTCCACCAGCAGGGGGGCATGCCCGGCCCGTTCCATGGCGGAGGCTTCGTCGGTGACAAGGGCATTGGCAGCCAGCGCCTGTTGCAGGGCATCACGCAATTCGCCGAGCCGAAACATCTGCGGCGTCTGCGCGTGCCAGAGCCGGTTGCGATCCACGGTCTCCTGCACAGTCTGCGCAGCGTCCGCGCGCTTGAGGGTGTCCTTTACCGGCACCGCCAGCAAACCACCCACCGGGTGTGATTCACAGCGGCGAATCAATTCGTCGATGTCCTCGCTACGCAGGCAGGGACGCGCGGCATCGTGCACCAGCACCCAATCCCGGTTAGATGCGTGCGCAGAGAGTGTCTGCAGGGCATTCAGCACGGAATGACAGCGCTCGTCACCGCCTTCAGCGACCCACAGTGGCCTGTCCGTTTCGATCTTCACTTCTGACCACCAGCCGTCATCACTGGAAATAGCGACCACAGAGCCGCCGATACGTGGATGGGCCAGTAGGCGTTGCAGGGTCTGCTCAATGACGGTGCACCCCAGCAAGGGTAGATATTGCTTGGGCCGGTCGGCCTGCATGCGGGAGCCGACGCCGGCGGCGGGAATGACGGCCCAGCAGCGGGTCTGATCGGTATCACGCGGGGAATCAGTCACAGTAGTGATTGACGGTTAGACGGCATGGCAGTCAATCGACCACCTGAAAAAAAGTCTCACCCTTCTTGATCATGCCCAGTTCGCGGCGGGCGCGTTCTTCGATGGCATCGACGCCCTCCTTGAGATCGGCGACTTCCGCCGCCAGGGCCTGGTTACGTTCGAGCAACTGCGCATTTTCCGCGCCCTGCACGACGATGGCGCGATCCAGCTTCCAGACCTCCATCATGCTGCCCTCACCGAACCAGAGTTTGTACTGCAACAGTACAAACAACACGACAAGGGCAGCAATGATAGTTTTCACCTCAACTTACACCATCAGGCACGCTTGAAGGCGGACAGGCCGGGATAAGTCGCGGCATCGCCCAGCTCCTCGGCGATACGCAGCAGCTGGTTGTATTTGGCGATGCGGTCCGAGCGCGACAGGGAACCGGTCTTGATCTGGCCGGTGGTCGTCGCTACGGCCAGATCGGCGATGGTAGCATCCTCGGTCTCACCGGAACGGTGCGACATCACGGCGGTATAACCGGCGGCCTTGGCCATGTCGATGGCGGCGAAGGTTTCCGTCAAGGTGCCGATCTGGTTGACCTTGATGAGAATGGAGTTGGCGATATTGCTATCGATGCCGCGCTTGAGGATCTTGGTGTTGGTGACGAACAGGTCGTCACCGACTAACTGGATCTTGTTACCCAGCTTTTCGCTCATGATCGCCCAGCCGTCCCAATCGCTCTCGTCCAGACCGTCTTCAATGGAGAGAATCGGATACTTGTCCACCCAGCCGGCCAGCACGTCGACGAACTCGGC
>CAZTPE010000218.1:0-4717 GCA_964614545.1 uncultured Ectothiorhodospiraceae bacterium | reverse complement strand
AAGTATGACGGACACAAATTGCCCCGCGCACTGTCCCTCTTTTTCGGCAACATCAGCGCCGCCGCACAGGGCAGGCGCCGCCTCGACGGCCAACCCGACTACAACCGCGTGTGGCCCTCCGTTGCTGACAGTGCAGACAGCAGCGACGACCGGCCCGAGCGCCGCATGATGCGGCAGGTGGTCGA
Source organism: uncultured Ectothiorhodospiraceae bacterium (assembly GCA_964614545.1). Classification (GTDB taxonomy): domain Bacteria; phylum Pseudomonadota; class Gammaproteobacteria; order SZUA-152; family SZUA-152; genus DRQN01. The sequence goes on along the minus strand of CAZTPE010000218.1, from coordinate 4,532 downwards.
CGAGATGCATACCCGCAACGTGTTCGCCAGTATCGATATCCACAACAACACCGGCCTCAATCCGCACTACGGCTGCATCAACCGCCTCGAGCCGCGCTTCTTTCACCTGGCGACGCTGTTCTCGCGCACCGTGGTCTATTTCATCCGCCCCGCCGGCGTGCAGTCGCTGGCCTTTGCCGAGCTGTGCCCGGCCATCACCGTGGAATGCGGCAAGCCGGACCAGCCCTTCGGTGCCGACCACGCACGCGATTTCATCGATACCTGTCTGCACCTGGAGGCGCTGTCCAACGAGCCCGTCGATCCGCACGCCATGAACCTGTTTCACACCGTCGCCACCATCACCCTGCGCAACGGGGCCAGCGCCGGCTTTGCCGCCGATGACCAGCCCGGCGACTGGGACGTCACCTTCCCACCCGACCTCGACCGTCTCAATTTCCGCGAGCTGCCCGCCGGCACGCCCATCGGCCGGGTGCACAAAGATCATGGCCCGCTGCCGTTACAGGTGGTGGACGAAACCGGCGTCGACGTCTCCGACCACTATTTGCACGTCGACGACGGCCGCCTGCGCATCACGCGCGAGGTGATGCCCTCCATGTTCACCCTGGATCTGGACATCATCCGCCAGGACTGCGTGGGCTACCTGATGGAGCGCCTGTAGGATTCTGCGGCGCAATGGATAATAATGAAGCCTGTCAACACCCACTGAAACCACCGATGCCCCACACCGGCCGCCACCCTGACTTGCCGACCTTCACCTTGCGTGCACTGCTCCTGAGCCTGCCCCTGTTGTTGCTGAGTGGCTGTGCCTCCATGATCGCTGACGGGATTTCCGACGGTCTCTCGCAGGCCATCGTCGATCAGGACGACCCGCAGACCGTGCGCGACGGCGCACCGGCCTTTCTGCTGATGGTCGATGGCATGATCGCAGGGGACCCCGGGGACGAAGGCCTGCTGATGGCCGGCGCCAAGCTTAATGCCGCCTACGCCGCCATGTTCGTCGATGACCCCACGCGCGCCTTGCGCATGACCGACAAGGCACGAGGCTATGCCCTGCACGCCCTGTGCAAAAGCGACACCGCCACCTGCGGCATCGCAACGAGGTCTCACGAGGCCCTGCTGCCCCTGCTCGAAGGGCTGGATGATGACAAGATCGAACCCCTGTTCACCGCCGCCACCACCTGGCTGTTGTGGATCCAGCAGCGCAGTGGGGACTGGGCCGCCATTGCCGACCTGCCCAAGGTGGAGGCCATGCTGGATCGGGTGCTGGCCCTCGACGAGGGTTATGAGCAGGGTCAGGCACACTATTATCTGGGCATCCTGCGCAGCCTGCGGCCACCCAGCCTGGGCGGCAATCCGGAGCAGGGCCGCAGCCATTTCAAACGCGCCATCGAACTCTCCAATGGCCACAATCTCGCCGCCAAGGTGGCCTACGCACGCTACTACGCGCGCCTGATCTACGAACAGAAACTGCACGACCGCCTGCTCAACGAGGTCATCGCCAGCGACCCGCATGTACCCGGCCTGACCCTGAGCAATGTGCTGGCGCAGCGCGAAGCCCGCGAGCTGCTGGCCTCGTCCGCCGACTATTTCATGGAGTGACACAATGAACACCCTTCGCACCCTTGGCCTGCTGCTGGCCCTGCTGCTGCCGCTGTCCGCCGCCGCCACCACCCTGAAGATCGCCACCGCCATCCCCGACGGCACCAACTGGATGAAGGAGCTGCGCGCCGGCGCGGCGGAAATCAAGAAGCGCACTGACGGCCGCGCCAAGATCCGCTTCTACCCCGGCGGCGTGATGGGCAACGACAACAGCGTGCTGCGCAAGATCAAGGTCGGCCAGCTGCACGGCGCCGCGCTCACCGGCGGCAGCCTGAGCAAAATCAACCCCGACACCCAGATCTACTCCCTGCCCTTCACCTTCCGCAACTACGCCGAGGTGGACTATGTGCGCGGCAAGATGGACGCCGACATCATCCAGGGCCTGTACGAGAAGGGCTACGTCAGCTTCGGCCTCAGCGAAGGCGGCTTCGCCTACCTCATGTCACGCGCCCCGGTGACCGCCACCTCCGACCTCGCGGCGCGCAAGATCTGGATCCCCGAGGGCGACCGCATCAATCAGGAATCCTTCGCCCAGTTCGGCATCTCCACCATCCAGCTGGCCATGACCGACGTGCTTACCGCCCTGCAAACCGGCCTCATCGACACCGTCGCCACCACCCCGGTGGGCGCCATCGCCCTGCAGTGGCACACGCGGGTAAAATACCTCACAGACACGCCACTGCTGTACGTCACCGGCACCATCGTGGTCAAGCGCCGTGCCTTCGAGAAGCTCAAGGCCGAGGACCAGGCCATCGTGCGCGAGGTGATGGGTGACGTGTTCAAGCGCCTCGACCGCATCAACCGTGCGGACAACCAGAAGGCCTACGCGGCGCTGAAGCAGCAGGGCATCAAATTCGTCAAACCCACCCCGGTGGAGATCGCCGAGTGGCGCAGCGGCAGCCAGCGTGCGGTGGCCAAGCTGGTAAAAGACGGCTATCTCCACCAGTCCATCATCGACACCTTCCACCGCCACTTGGCCGAGTATCGCGCCAGCCACCCCGAAACCAATGTTGCCAGTACAAATTAGCTCACCGGAGAAAACCAATGTGGAAAAGCGGGAATACTGAAACGACCACCATTGGTTACACCAACCGGAATAAACAAAAGAACCATGGCTCTCGAGGACTTCCTGGCAATGACCATCACCAGTACTCATACAAACTGGAGTGCCTGAAATGCGGCCATGAATATGGCTCAAACGGCTCCGATATTTTCCAGCGCAAATGTCCTTCCTGTCAGCACGGCACGCTCGGTATTTTGTTCTGATAGCCATGGCTCATGTTAGTTAGCAACCTGCGCCGCCTGGCCCACCTCAGCGCCCGCCTGGAAGACGGCCTGCTGGTGCTGCTGTTGGGGGCCATGATCCTGCTCGCCGGCAGCCAGATCATCCTGCGCAACTTCTTTGAAACCGGCATCGACTGGGCGCCGCCGCTGCTGCGCGTGCTGGTGCTGTGGCTGGCCCTGCTCGGCGGCATGGCCGCCACCCGCGCCGACAACCACATCGCCATCGACCTGATCTCGCGCTTCCTGCCCGAGCGCCTGAAACGCATCGCCGATGCCGCCACGCGCCTGTTCACCGCCGTGGTGTGCGGCATCATCGCCTGGTATGCGGCACAATTCGTGTGGATGGAATATCAGGACCAGATGATTCTCTTCGCCCGCGTGCCGGCCTGGAGCGCGGAGATCATCATCCCCATCGGCTTCGCCATCATCGGCCTGCGCAACCTGTTTACCTTCACTGCCGATGTGCTGGCCCTGCTGTCACGGAAACCCTCCCTGCCATGACCATCCTGCTGCTCCTGGTCATGGCCCTGCTCGGTGCACCCCTGTTCGCGGTCATCGCCGCCAGCGCCCTGTTCGGTTTTTACAGCGAGGACATCGACCTGTCGGTACTGGCCATCGAGTTCTTCCGCCTCGCCGAGATGCCGATCCTGCTCGCCATCCCCCTGTTCACCTTCGCCGGCTATCTGCTCAGCGAGAGCAAGGCCGCCGACCGCCTGGTCAACCTCACCAGCGCCCTACTGGGCTGGATGCCGGGCGGTCTGGGGCTGGTCTCACTGGCCGCCTGCGCCCTGTTCACCGCCTTCACCGGCGCCTCCGGCGTCACCATCATCGCCCTCGGCGCGCTGCTCTACCCGGCCCTGCGCCAGGCCGGTTATGGCGAAAACTTCGGCCTCGGCCTGGTCACCACCTCCGGCAGCCTGGGCCTGCTGTTCGCCCCCTCGCTGCCGCTGATCCTGTACGCCATCGTCGCCCAGCAGATGGCCCTGGGCGAACCCCTGAGCGTGGACCAGATGTTCCTCGCCGGCATCCTGCCCGGCCTGCTGATGCTGCTGATGCTGGGCGCCTGGGTGGTGTGGACCAGCCGCGACCACGCCCTCACCGCCTTCGACGGCCGCACCGCACTGCGCGCCCTGTGGGACGCCCGCTGGGAGGTGCCACTGCCAATTATCGTGCTGGGCGGCATCTACAGCGGCTTCTTCGCCATCTCCGAGGCGGCGGCGGTGACCGCCCTGTACGTGCTGATCGTCGAGGTGGGTATCTACCGCGAAGTGAGCCTGCGCGAGCTGCCCGAGGTGATGCGCAAGTCCATGGTGCTGGTGGGCGCGATCCTGATGATCCTCGGCGTGTCGCTGGCCTCCACCAATTACATGATCGACGCCGAGATCCCCACACGCCTGTTCGAGACCATCCGCGAACACGTGGACGACAAGCTCACCTTCCTGATCCTGCTGAATATCTTCCTGCTGATCCTCGGCACCATGCTGGACATCTTCTCCGCACTGGTCATCATGGTGTCGCTGCTGCTGCCCATCGCCGTTGGCTACGGTATCGACCCGGTACACCTTGGCATCATCTTCCTCGCCAACATGCAGATCGGCTACTTCACCCCGCCGGTGGGCATGAACCTGTTCATCGCCAGCTTCCGCTTC
>CAZTPE010000217.1:0-4755 GCA_964614545.1 uncultured Ectothiorhodospiraceae bacterium | reverse complement strand
ATCGCCGTGCAGGACGGCAAGCAGGTAGCCATGCTGGTGCCGACCACCCTGCTGGCACAGCAGCATTACGAGAACTTCCGCGACCGCTTCGCCGATTGGCCGGTGCGTATCGAATCGGTGTCGCGCTTCCGATCCAAGAAGGAACAAGCGGTGGTTTTGGAGGGACTGAAAAGCGGCAATGTGGACATCATCATCGGCACCCACAAACTGATCCACGGCGACATCAAATACAAACAGTTAGGCCTGGTAATCATCGATGAGGAGCACCGCTTCGGCGTGCGGCAGAAGGACAAGTTCAAGGCCCTGCGCTCGGCGGTAGATGTACTGACCCTCACCGCCACACCTATTCCGCGCACGCTGAATATGTCTCTGTCCGGCATCCGCGATCTGTCCATCATCGCCACCGCGCCGGCGCGACGACTGGCGGTAAAGACCTTTGTCAGCCAGTGGAACGAGACCGTGGTCAAGGAGGCCTGCCTGCGTGAAATCCGCCGCGGCGGTCAACTGTTCTTCCTGCACAATAAGGTGGAGTCCATCGAAAAACAGGCGCGCGAACTCGAGGCGCTGGTTCCCGAGGCACGGGTGGCGGTGGCCCACGGACAAATGCGCGAGCGTGACCTGGAACGGGTGATGGCGGATTTCTATCACCATCGTTTCAACGTGCTGGTGTGCACCACCATCATCGAGACCGGCATCGACATCCCCAACGCCAACACCATCATCATCAATCGCGCCGACCGTTTCGGTCTCGCCCAGCTGTATCAGCTGCGCGGGCGTGTCGGCCGTTCGCATCATCAGGCCTATGCCTACCTGGTGGTGCCGCCGCGCAACGTGATGACCGCCGATGCGGTGAAACGCCTTGAGGCCATCGAGTCCATCACCGACCTGGGCGCCGGTTTCACCCTGGCTACCCACGATCTGGAGATCCGTGGCGCCGGCGAACTGCTGGGCGAGGGCCAGAGCGGTCACATGCAGGAAATCGGCTTCACCCTTTATATGGAGCTGCTGGATCGCGCCGTGGAGGCGCTGAAGTCCGGCCGTCAGCCGGAACTGGATCGGCCGCTGGATCATGGCGCCGAGATTGACCTGGGCATCCCCGCCCTGCTGCCCGACGATTATCTGCCCGATGTGCACACCCGCCTGATCCAGTACAAACGCATCGCCAGTGCGGAAAATGCCGAAGAGTTGCGCGAGCTGCAAGTGGAGATGATTGACCGCTTCGGCCTGCTGCCGGAGCCGGCGAAAAATCTATTTCACGTTACCGAGCTCAAGCTGCGTGCCACGCCACTGGGCATTCGCAAGATCGAGATGGGCGACAGTGTCGGCCGGGTGCACTTTGTTGCCGAGCCCACTATCGACCCGATGAAGATCATCCGCCTGATCCAGACACAATCGAACATCTATCGGATGGATGGGCAGGACAAGCTACGCGTTATCGGCGATTTCCCCGATGCCGAGATGCGCTTTGGTGCGATTGGGCTATTGCTGGAGGCATTGAGCGACTAAACGTAGGAGCGGCCCCTCAGGCCGCGATAGCCCCATGGAAATCCGCTTATCGCGGCCTGAGGGGCCGCTCCAACAAAGTGTGGATCTTCCACACCCAGGCCCCGGCGGCGGCAGCAGAGGGAGAGACAGGAACAACCATCCCGCCGCCAGGGCATCATTGATAGTGAATATCAGCAGCACACGGCCTGCTTCCTGAGCACCTCGCTCACGCTCTGCCGGGGCGGCTTCATGCCCTGCCCCATCAGGGCATTGAATTCGTTCACTGTAATATAGGACCAGGCATCACGGGACTCGAATAGTTTCTGCAGCAGCTGGCTGTTCAGTTCATGGCCGGGTTTATAAGCATAGTAATGGCCGAGGATCGGCACCGCGGCCAGTGACAGGTCGCCGAGACAATCCAGCACCTTATGGCGCACGAATTCATCACGGTAGCGCAGGCCGCTTTCATTGACGATACGGTCACCGTCAACAAGGATCGCATTACGCAGCGAGCCACCCTTGATCAGGCCACGCTTTTTCAGCGCCTCAATCTGGTTCATGAAGCCAAAGGTTCGAGCCCGGGCCACTTGCCGGCGAAAGGCCTCGTCGACCAGCTCCACCGACAGTGTCTGCGAACCCACCACGGCATTATCGAAGTCTATCTCCACGGTAATCCGCGGCGTGTTGCCGGGCATCAGGATGGCATACTTGTCGCCATCGCGGACTTCGACGGGGCGTTGAATCCAGATGGCATTGCGCGGAGCATCCTGTGTCTGCGTGCCAATACGTTCGATCATGGCGACAAAAGGCTCCGAGCTGCCATCCATGATCGGCACTTCCGGGCCGTCCACCTCGACCAGTGCGTTGTCCACACCACAGCCGCGCAGGGCCGCCATGAGGTGTTCCACGGTATCGATGGAGTGACCGTATTCGTTGCCGAGGGCGGTGGACATTTCAGTGTCCACGACGTTGTACCAACGTGCGGCAATCAGGCCTTCACCGGCGGATAGATCCTTGCGCAAAAAATAGATGCCGGTATTCGGCTCAGCGGGATGCACGACCATGGAGACCTTGCGCCCGCAATGTAGGCCAATGCCAACATAGGCAATGGGATGGCGCAGGGTTTTCTGGTTGACCGATTCAAACGGCTGTCCGTGAGTCATTACGGCTCTCCTGTGGGCACATGAAGGAAAGTGCCAATAAAGCAACTCTCTGTCTGTTGTGTCTGCCGTTATTTGACCACGACTTGTTTCGTAAAACCGCCTCCGCTATGCTGTTTTCGTTGGCTCTGTGCGCCAATCAGTTATCCCTAAGCCGCCAAAACAATAAATAGCAATGGATCTGCGATGAAACCGAAAGCCTCATCCCTGACGTCCACGGCTCTTTTAATGTGGAAGACTCTCGACTCTCGGGGCCTGGATGCCAATGATTTTTTTACACAGTCCGGCCTGGATCCTGCACTGTTGCAGCAACCCAACGCCCGCTATCCAGGCCATGCCATAAAACGGCTTTGGCACCGGGTGAAAGAGACGTTGCAGGATCCCTGCATCGGACTTGAGGTCGCCAGCCACTTTCACCCGACCACCCTGCACGCCCTGGGTTTTGCCTGGATGGCAAGCACGACACTGGAAGAAGCCTTTGCACGCCTGATTCGTTATTCCCGCATCATTACGGATCGCGAGGAATACCGGTTCGGGGAAACGGATGAGGATTTTCGCTTTGAGATCCACCCGTTAGATGCGGATCACTTTTATCCGTACGAAGGCCGCGATGCAGCCTTTGCCGTACTGGTCACCATGTGCCGTTCCATTTATGGAAACGACTTCAACCCGCTACATATCGAATTTTGCCGGCCGGAGCCGCCACAGCCCTGCATGGGAGAGTTTCACGAGCTGTTTCGTGCCCCCCTGGCCTTTTCGGCCCCGGTCTATGTCATGCACTTCGACAAGGAGCTGATGCGTAAGCCGTTGCCTACCGCCAATGCCGACGTGGCGCGCGCCAATGATGAAATCATCACAGACTACCTGACCCAGTCGGACGACAGCGACATCGTCATGCAGGTCAAGAAACACCTCACTGAGCAACTGCCCTCCGGCAAGGCCACGCAGGATTCCATCGCCCGGGCACTGAACATCAGTTCCCGCAGCCTGCAACGCCGCCTGCACGAAGCCGGCACCCATTACAGTGACGTACTCAATGACATCCGGCAAGAACTGGCCATCACGCACATCCGCAACTCTCGTCTGAGCATGGGAGAGATCACCTACCTGCTCGGCTTCGCTGAAGTCAGCAATTTTTCCCGCGCCTTCAAACGCTGGACGGGTAAACCACCCAGTGAGTACCGTGCAGGAAACACCACGCAAGTCATTTCACAGTAGCCTGTTCCGCGGGGTGTGATTATTCTTCTCACCGCCAGTTCCCAGAGAAAAGAACCCTCAATAGCACAGCAACAGGCGACAGCAGATAACGATTATTTTGTACATCTGCCAGCCCTGCCCATTCCTTATGAATGCGGAATATGCCGTCCCCGGCCAAGATGATAAAATTCCGGCCACCCTTACCCAGCTATCCATACGGAAACCGAAACACGCCATGCCCGACCTGCTCCACGAGCTCATCCTGCACAGTGCCGAGATTCACCCCACCAATCCCGCGCTGGCCCACAAGAAGGTTACCCAGGACTACGCAGCCCTCGCCGCGGGCATTCGACAGACCGCCCAGGGCCTGCTGTGGCTGGGCCTGTCGCGCGGCGAGCGCGTAGCGGTCTATCTGCCCAAGCAGATAGAGACGGTACACGGCATGTTCGGCGCCTCCCTCGCCGGCGGCGTGTTCGTTCCGGTGAACCCCCTGCTCAAGCCTGAGCAGGTGGGCTACATCCTGCGCGACTGCAATGTGCGCATCCTCATTACCGCTGCCATGCGCGCCCGGCAACTGAGCGAGGTGCTGGCCGAGTGTCACGATCTCAACCACGTGGTCATCGTCGATGACGACAGGGAGCTACCGGAAATCCCCGGCGTGGAAACCGTGGGCTGGCAGACACTGATATCCCAAGATGCCCACCGCCCACCCCACGCCATCATCGACACGAACATGGCCGCCATCCTCTACACCTCAGGCAGCACGGGGCGCCCCAAGGGGGTTATACTCTCCCACCGCAACATGGTGGCTGGCGCGCGCAGCGTGGCGCAGTACCTACAAAACACCGCCAACGATCGACTGCTGGCGGTACTGCCCTTCAGCTTCGACTACGGCCTGAGCCAGCTGACCACC
>CAZTPE010000216.1:0-4805 GCA_964614545.1 uncultured Ectothiorhodospiraceae bacterium | reverse complement strand
TAGAGACGGTGCACGCCGGTGGTGGTTTCTTCGGTAACACCTCTGACGCTTTCGGCAATCTTCTGCCACTTGGTGTTGTCCACCGGTAGATTACGGCGTAGTACGTCAAGGATGGCCACCCATTCCTCGTTATCACCGGGTTTGGCATCCGGCACAGCGCCGGCCTTCTCGAACTCCGCGCCCTTGTGCAGCAGCAGGGTTGCATCACCACCGTCGTCGAGGATCATATTGGGCAGCTTACCATCGGGCCAGTTAAAGGCCTGCTCGGTGCACCACCAGTATTCTTCGATGCTCTCACCCTTCCAGGCGAACACGGGAATACCGTCGGCGGCAATGGCGGCGGCGGCGTGATCCTGGGTGGAGAAGATATTGCAGGATACCCAGCGCACCTCGGCGCCCAGCGCCACCAGGGTCTCGATGAGCACGGCGGTCTGGATGGTCATGTGCAGACTGCCCATGATGCGGGCGCCCTTGAGAGGCTGATCCTTGCCGAACTCTTCACGCAAGGCCATCAGGCCCGGCATTTCGGTTTCGGCAATGGCGATTTCTTTACGGCCCCATTCGGCCAAGCCGATGTCGGCGACTTTGTAGTCGTTGAAAGTAGTCTCGGTTACAGCGTTCATGGTCATTCTCCTTTCCATTATCTATTAGAAGTTTGAATGAGCGCCGTTGAAACAAATGTTTGCATTGACCTAAGCCTGGCGGGAGTCCCGCTGCAGCGCTCCTTAGGAATGCAGAATAAGAAAAACAAATTGTAGGAGCGGGCCCCTCAGGCCGCGATAGTCCTGCGCCAAAGGTGAAGCTATCGCGGCCTGAGGGGCCGCTCCTACTGGGTTCGTGCTAGATACCGGCAGCGTCGCGCAGGACATCGGCCTTGTCGGTCTTCTCCCAGGGAAAGCCTTCATCCTCGCGGCCAAAGTGGCCGTATGCGGCGGTCGGGCCGTAGATGGGACGCAGTAGATCGAGCATCGTCACCAGACCGCGTGGACGCAGGTCGAAGTGCGCGCGTATCAGTTCGACGATGCGGCTTTCGGCCAGTTTGCCGGTGCCGAAGGTCTCCACACTGATGGAGGTGGGTTCAGCCACACCGATGGCGTAGGAAACCTGAATCTCACAACGATCCGCCAGACCGGCGGCGACGATATTTTTCGCCACGTAGCGACTCGCGTAGGCGGCAGAACGATCCACCTTGGAGGGATCCTTGCCGGAGAAGGCACCACCGCCATGACGCGCCATACCGCCATAGGTATCAACGATAATCTTGCGCCCAGTCAGGCCGCAATCACCAACGGGGCCACCAATCACAAAGCGCCCGGTCGGGTTGATGTGAAACTGGGTATCGCCATTGAGCCACTCCTTGGGCAGCACGGGCAGAATGATCTCGTCCATCACCGCCTCACGCAGCGCCTCGGTCGTGATGTCGGGCGTGTGCTGAGTGGAAAGCACCACGGCCTCGATGCCGACCGGCTTGTTGTCTTCGTAGCGGAAGGTCACCTGGCTTTTGGCATCCGGACGCAACCAGGGCAGCGTGCCGCTCTTGCGCACTTCCGCCTGACGCTGCACCAGCCGATGGGCATAGGTGATCGGTGCAGGCATGAGAACATCCGTCTCGTTGCTGGCATAGCCGAACATCAGTCCCTGGTCTCCGGCACCCTGTTCGTGGTCCTCGCCTTCATCGACACCCATGGCAATATCCGCCGACTGCTTGTCGATGGAGGTAAGCACCGCGCAGGATTCCCAGTCAAAGCCCATGTCCGAATTGTTGTAGCCGATACGCTTGACGGTCTGACGCACCACGTCCTGCATGTCGACCCAGGCTTCGGTGGTGATTTCACCGGCAATAACCACCATGCCGGTATTGACCAGGGTTTCGCAGGCCACACGGGCAGCGGGATCCTGTTCAAAGATGGCATCCAGAATGGCATCGGAAATCTGGTCTGCGACCTTGTCCGGGTGTCCCTCAGACACAGACTCAGAGGTAAAAAGGTGTGAATTTGCCATGACTTTCCTTTGAATTCAGTAAATACAAGCGCACAAGCCGACCGATTTTATCTGGACAGCCCGTCCTCGGCAATCATTAATCAACACTGCGCCTTACTCACTGCGGCCGTACTGATCCTCGAACCGGACAATATCGTCTTCGCCCAGATAACTGCCGGACTGCACCTCGATGATCTCCAGCACGACCGTCCCCGGGTTCTCCAGCCGGTGCTTCTCGCCAATGGGGATATAGGTGGATTGATTTTCGCTCAGCAGGAAAGTTTCATCGCCACAGGTCACGCGCGCCGTCCCTTTGACGACAATCCAGTGCTCTGCACGATGGTGGTGCATTTGCAGGGACAGGGCCGCACCCGGCTTGACAACAATGCGTTTCACCTGGAATCGCTCCCCGGCGTCGACCCCCTCATAGGAACCCCACGGACGATACACCCGCCGATGCACGAGGCTCTCAGAACGGCCATCGAGTTTCAGCTGTTCAACGATCTTTTTGACATCCTGCGCATGTGACTTATTCGCTACCAGCACGGCATCGGCCGTTTCAACCACCAGCAAGTCATCGAGCCCGACGCTGGCGACCAGGCGGTGCTCCGCATGAATCAGCGTATTCCTTGTGTCATGGGTCAGTACATCACCCTTGGTCATATTGCCGCACTCATCGCGCTCGCAGACTTCCCAGATGGCGGGCCAGGCACCGAGATCAGACCACCCGGCATCCAGCGGCACGACAATACCCTGCGCCTCTCCGTCATTTGCACCCAGCTTCTCCATGACCGCATAGTCAATAGACTCACTGGGACAGGTTTCGAAAGCAGTGTGACCCAGACGGCAAAAATCGAGATCCTGCACTTTGTCTCGGAGCGCCTTCCGGCAGGCGTCGGCTATCGCCGGCTGATATTTCTCGATCTGTTTCAGCCAGACTGATGCCTTCATGACAAACATCCCGCTGTTCCACAAAAAGTCACCGGAAGCGACATAGCCTTCTGCTGTCTGCTTGTCCGGTTTTTCGACAAACTCGGCAATCTCTGCCGCCTTTCCCTGCCCATCGAGCAGCTTACCCTTGCGAATATAGCCAAAACCCGTTTCGCCATGCGTAGGTACGATACCGAAGGTAACCAGCGCACCGGACTCGGCAAGGGTAACGGCCTCATTGATCGCCGTATGAAAAGGCCCGATCAGACGCACAACATGATCGGCCGGCATCACCAGCAGAATGGCATCACCGTCCTCTTGCAGATGGTGCATGGCGGCAATAGTCAGCGCCGGCGCCGTATTTCGCCCCACGGGTTCAAGCAGGATCGCCGAGGCTTTATGGTCGATTTCCAGGAGTTGTTCCGCCACCAGAAACCGGTGGTTTTCATTGCAGACCAGCATGGGGGCAGCAAGGTCGGCGCTTAAACCATCAAGCCTGAGAACCGTTTCCTGCAGCAGGCTGCCTTTACCGTTAAATGAGATCAATTGTTTGGGGTACTGTTCTCGGGACAGGGGCCAGAGACGGCTTCCCGATCCGCCAGACAGGATGACAGGTAATATTTTCATGGTGTTTGAAAGCTTTGGTAGTCAATAAACAATCCCACAGCAAGCTGAGGGGCATTAGTAGCATCACGTCACACTGACGAACGCCTACATGGATGTAGGTGGTAGGGCGATGCAGGATGCTAAAGCCGAGGCCAGTGTCCACAAACGGACCCCTAGCGTCGCCGCACCGAAAGTAAGCGCTATTCTTAAGGAACCTACTTTTGCTGGGCGAGCAGCGGGGAATTAAACCCTAACGAGATTAAAATTACCCAGGTGATTGTAGCACCCACTCACAAATGGCGATAGAAAACGCTAGAAGCCTTCCCTCAAAAAAAAAGCGCTGCCGGGTACCATCCCGGGCAGCACTTCTCTGACCACGAATAGTTACTTTCCTGAGCGCCCCACGGTCAGCCTTGAGCGATTTTTCTCCACGGTTTTCTTACCAATCCCCTTAACCTTGGCCAGATCTTCAATGCTTTTGAAGCTACCATGAGTCTTCCGATGGGCAACAATGGCTTCAGCCTTGGTTTGACCGACACCATCCATGACCTGTGCGATTTCCGTGGCATCGGCGGCATTAATGTTCAAGGATCCGGCAAGGGCTCCCCAGGAAGTAAAGAGAAACAACAGGACGATAGCAACTCGAGTGACTTTACGCATTTCTGACTCCTTTCAGATTATTCCATTAGATGTTACGGAGATAATCCTAGGACAAGCAGCCCAGCGAAATCAATGCGAAAGCAGTGGTAATATTCCCTCGTTGATTGCCCTGAGTGCTGCCAGCGGATCATCGGCCTGTGTAATGGGGCGTCCGATAACGAGATAACTGGAACCTGCGCGGATTGCATCCTCTGGCGTCGCCACCCGTGTCTGGTCATTGAGCGCCGCACCGACTGGCCGCACGCCGGGTGTGACCAGCTGAAAATTTCCACCAATGGTATTGCGCAGCATGTCCACTTCCCGAGGTGAACAGACGACCCCATCCAGCCCAGCCGATTCCGCGAGCCCAGCCAGACGCCGTACATTATCTTCTGGACTCCCCTGCAAACCAATTTCAGCCAGATCTGCGTCACTCATACTGGTCAACACCGTCACGGCAATCAGTCGGGGCCGATGTGGAGCCGACGCAACCGCCTCCCGTGCAGCTTCCATCATTTTTCGCCCGCCCATTGCATGCACATTAACCATCCATACGCCAAGATCGGCCGCTGCCTTGCAAGCCTTGGCGACAGTATTGGGGATATCGTGAAATTTGAGATCGAGAAAAACCTCAAAACCTTTTTCCTGCA
>CAZTPE010000215.1:0-4807 GCA_964614545.1 uncultured Ectothiorhodospiraceae bacterium | reverse complement strand
CTTCAGCAGGGTCTCCGGGCGCAGCTCGGCGGCGCGGTGGTAGTGCAGATGGAATTCCGTCACCAGCAGGGCCAGATCGCGGAAGTGGTTGGGTATCCGCAGGCGCTTGCACAGGGCCTTCACCAGCGGCACGCCGCGCGCCTCGTGGGCAATGTGGCGGGGCCATTCCTCCTTCGGCGTGGTGCCCTTGCCGAGGTCATGCACCAGGGCGGCGAAGCGTACCTCGGGGTCGGGCGAGAGACGTGCGGCCTGTGCCAGCACCAGCATCGTGTGCACGCCGGTATCGATCTCCGGGTGATGTTTCGCCGGTTGTGGCACGCCGAACAGGCGATTGATCTCCGGGAACAGTCGCGCCAGCGCACCGCACTCGCGCAGCACCTCGAAATAGCGTGTCGGGCTGTCCGTACGCAGGGCGCGCTCGGTTTCCGCCCACACCCGCTCGGCGACCAGGGCATCGACCTCACCGGCCTCGACCATCTCGCGCATCAGCTGCATCGTCTCGTCGGCGACACGGAAACCGAGCTGGGCGAAGCGGGCGGCAAAGCGCGCCACGCGCAGGATGCGCACCGGGTCCTCGACGAAGGCGGGGGAGACGTGGCGCAGGATGCGATCGCGTAGGTCGCGCTGGCCGCCGAAGGGGTCGATGAGCCCGCCGCCGGGCACCTCGGCGATGGCGTTGACGGTAAGGTCGCGGCGCATCAGATCTTGCTCCAGGGTCACGTCCGGCGCGGCGTGCACACTGAAGCCGTGATAGCCCGGCGCGGTCTTGCGCTCGGTGCGCGCCAGGGCGTACTCCTCGTGGGTCTCGGGGTGTAGGAACACCGGAAAATCTTTGCCCACCAGACGGTAGCCGAGGGCGGTCATGTCCTCCACCGTAGCGCCCACCACCACCCAGTCACGTTCCTTGGGTGTCAGTCCCAGCAATTTGTCGCGCACCGCGCCGCCTACCAAAAATGTCTCCATGCGCGTATTTTACGCCCATGCTGCATCGTCTGACACGCCTCATTCTCCTTGCCCTGCTTGTTTTGGCCCTCGGCGGCTGCGGTTACTATGCCCAGTCTATCCGCGGCCAGTGGGAGCTGATCAGCAAACGCCAGTCCATCGAGGCCCTGCTGGCCGATCCGCAGACCCCCGCCGCGCTGCGTGAAAAGCTGCGTCGCGTGCAGCAGATCCGCCATTTCGCCAGCGTGCAGCTGGCCCTGCCCGACAACGGCAGTTACCGTGACTATGCCGACCTCGGGCGCCCCTTCGTGGTCTGGAACGTGTTTGCCGCCCGTCCGCTGTCCATGCGGCTCGAGACCTGGTGCTTTCCGGTCGCCGGCTGTGTGGGCTATCGGGGTTATTTCGACGAGGCCGAGGCGCGGGCCTATGCCGCCACCCTGGCGGCGCAGGGACTGGAAACCCACGTCGCCGGTATCAGCGCCTATTCCACCCTGGGCTGGTTCGATGATCCCCTGCTCAATACCGTGATGGGTCGTTCGGAGGCACGCTTGGCGGGGCTGATCTTTCATGAACTGGCGCATCAGCGGGTCTATGTGCAGGATGACACGGCCTTCAATGAGGCCTTTGCCTCGGCCGTGGAACAGGAAGGCGTGCGGCGCTGGCTGGCGCAGAACGGTGGTGAGCAACAAAAAGTGGAAGACACCCGTTTCCGCCGGCGCCAAGATGACTTCGTGGATCTGGTTACCGGTACCCGCGACCGCCTGGCGGTGCTGTATGCCAGTGAGCTGCCCGAGGCGAAAAAATATGCTCGCAAGGCGCACATCATCGGCGAATTGCGCGCCGGCTATGCTGCGCTAAAACGGCACTGGGGTGGCTATGCCGGTTATGACGCCTGGTTTTCCGGACCGTTGAATAATCCCCAGCTGGCGGCAGTGACCACCTACCGTGACGGCATGCCGGCATTCCAGACGCTGTTGCGCGAGCAGGGTGGTGATCTGGTGGCCTTCTACCATGCAGTCGAGGCGCTGGGCGAGTTGCCAGTGGAGGAGCGGCAGGCCAGATTACGGGATTTGTCGGCGGCGGTTGTGCTGGCCATGCCACCACGTTGAAAAAGAGCAACCTGTAGGAGCGCCCCCTTGGGCCGCGAAAGATTTTCCGTCATAGCCAATCGCGGTCCAAAGGTCCGCTCCTTGTATGTTTTTTATGACTGGCAGGGTGTCTATTTATTGTGAGGAACGAAAATGAAAAAACAGGTCTATGTTGAAGACAGCCCCATTCACGGCAAAGGACTGTTCGCGAAGTGTGATATTCCCAAGGGCAGCGTCATCGGCGTGGTCAAGGGTGTGACGGCGAAAAAGGACGGCCCCTATGTGCTATGGCTCAGCGAGGACGAGGGCATCCGCGTGCGTTGCGATTTGCGTTTTATTAATCACAGCAAAAGGCCCAATGCGGCCTATTACGACACCCTGGAGGTGATCGCCCTGCGTGATATTCCCCGCGGCAAAGAAATTACCCATAACTACGAGCAGTGATTGTTCTTTTTTGAAATAGGGTGCTTCGACAGTGGTGACTCTTCAAATTACCACAGAGACACAGAGGCACAGAGCGCATAGAGGAATTGAATAGCCATTATTCATTGTGCGCACGGCGCACACTACACCTGTCGTAGCGTGCGCCATGCGCACGATGGCCCCTGTTCATATTGTTACGCGTCTTTTTAGTGCCCGCTGCTCAGAAAAACGTCAGTCGCGCCGTGCCCGCTGACGTAGGCGCGAGAGATAGTGGTTGTGCTCGCGTGGGCCGAGGTAGCCAGGCACCACCGCCTCTACCGGTGTCGGTGTGATGCCGAATATCTCGGGGAAGCGCGACTTGCACAGGCTGTCGCACAGCGTGGAGCGGTAGTTGTCGCGCGTGAAGGGCTTGCCCGGCAGGAATTCCATCAGCCGGGCCTGCAGCCGTGACAGGCGCGGACCGAGGCCGATGATGTAGCGCCGGTGGCCGCTGAGGCACGCTACGTAATCGACGATCTCGCGCAGCGAATAGGACTTTGGCCCGCACAGCTCATAGCCCTGGCCGATGGTCTCCTTGATGCGCAGGGCGCGGGTGAAGGCCTCGGCTACGTCACCCACATACACCGGTGCGAAGCGCGCCTCGGCACAGGCCAGCGGAAACACGCCGGGGGCCGTGGCCAGCAAACGGGCGAAGCGGTTAAAGAACTGATCCTCCGGGCCAAAGATCACCGAGGGGCGGAACACGGTGGCGTCAAGGTTTTCCGCCGCCAGCACCAACCGTTCCCCCTCGCCCTTGCTGCGCAGGTATTCGCTGGGCGGATCCGCTAGGTCTGCCTTGAGGGCGCTCATGTGCAGCAGGCGGCGCACCCCCGCGGCGTGGCAGGCGGCAATGATGCGGCGCGGCAGCTCGACGTGCACGGCCTGAAAGCCGCCCTGGCGGTGCTCGTTGAGGATGCCGGCCAGGTTGATCACCGCCGCCTGGTCTCGAAACTGTGCCTCCAGTACCGCCGGGTCGTGGACATCGGCCTGCCGCAGTTCGACGCCGGGCAGCACCCGCAGGCCTTTCGCCGCTTCGGCATTGCGCGTTAGCACGCGTACCCGGTAGCCCTGTTTCACCAGCCGCGCGCACAGGTGCAGGCCGACAAAACCGCTGCCACCGATGATACAGATCTGTTGTTTGTTCATGCGCGCACGTGACCCTCGTTACTAGTCTTGGTATGTAGGCGGATTCTGGAATCCCAATGCCGGCCGGTCAAGCGCTGTTGTGCGCGGTATACTTCGGGGCATTCAGTTGTGAAGACGGGAGAATACAGTGGCCTATCAGACGATCAACCCCGCCACCGGTGAGGCGGGCGAGCAGTTTGCCAGTTGGGATGCGGAGCAGCTTGAGGCAGCGCTGGCCGCTGTGGATGTCGCGCACCCGGCCTGGTCGGCGACGGCGATGGCCGAGCGCAGCGCCCTGATACGCCAGTTGGGCGAGGTGCTGCGTGCCCGCCGTGACGAACTGGCGGCGCTGATCACCCTGGAGATGGGCAAGCTGATCGGCGAGGCTCGCGCCGAGGTGGAGAAATGCGCCCTGGGCTGTGACTACTACGCCGAGCACGCCCCAGCCTTTCTCGCCGACGAGCCTATCGCCAGTGATGCCGGCAAGAGCTTCGTCGCCTATCAGCCGCTGGGCGCGGTGCTGGCGGTGATGCCTTGGAACTTCCCCCTCTGGCAGGTGTTTCGCTTCGCTATCCCGGCGCTGATGGCGGGCAACAGCGGCCTGCTCAAGCATGCCTCCAACGTACCCCAGTGCGCACTCGCCATCGAGTCCGTGATCCGCGAGGCGGGCTTTCCCGATAACGTGTTCCGCACCCTGATGATCGATGCCCGGCAGGTGGCGGGGGTGGTCAGTGACCCGCGTGTGCACGCCGTCACTCTCACCGGCAGCGAGCCGGCCGGCCGTCAGGTGGCGGCCTGTGCCGGCGAGCACCTGAAAAAGAGCGTGCTGGAGCTGGGCGGCTCCGATGCCTTCGTAGTACTGGAGGACGCCGATCTCGATCTCACGGTGCCGCAGGCGCTGAATTCGCGTTTTATCAACAGCGGTCAGAGCTGCATTGCCGCCAAACGCTTTATCGTCGTGGATGCCGTTGCCGATGAGTTCGTGGCGCGTTTCCGCGCTGCGGTGGAGGCATTGCGCCCCGGCGATCCGTGCGACGAGGCCACGACCTTCGCACCCATGGCGCGACTCGATCTGCGCGACGAGCTGCACCGGCAGGTGCTCGACAGCATCACCGCTGGTGCGCAGGTGGTGATTGGCGGCGCGCCCGTGGATGGTCCCGGCTGGTGGTATCAGGCCACCATCCTTGATC
>CAZTPE010000214.1:0-4821 GCA_964614545.1 uncultured Ectothiorhodospiraceae bacterium | reverse complement strand
TCAGCCGTCTCTGCGCTTCCGGAAAACTGAAACGCGTGGGCCGTGGTCTCTATATCCTGCCGGAAAGTGACACCACCGAGCACCATTCACTGGCCGAGGTCTGCAAGCGTGTCCCCAAAGGGGTAGTCTGCCTGCTGTCCGCCCTGCGTTTTCACGACATCACCACCCAGGCACCGTTTGAAGTTTGGCTGGCCATTGGCGAAAAGGACTGGCGGCCGCGCGTTGAATACCCGCCGCTGCGCATCGTACGCTTCTCCCCGGCCTCGCTCAGTGCCGGGATCGAAGTACACCGGATCGAGGGAGTGACCGTGCAAGTCTATTGCCCCGCCAAAACCGTGGCCGATTGTTTCAAATACCGCAACAAGATCGGTCTGGATGTAGCGCTCGAAGCCCTCCGGCAGTGCTGGCGGTCAAGGCAATGTACCATGGATGAACTTTGGCATTACGCCGACCTATGCCGCGTCCGCAATGTCATGCGACCCTATCTGGAATCACTTGTGGCATGAACGATAAACGCGGGAAAAATACTGCCGCTTCGGTGCGTGACCGCTTGCTGGCGCTGGCGCGTGAACGAGGTGAAGATTTCCAGTTGCTCCTGACTCGATACGCCCTGGAACGCCTCCTGTACCGCCTCGGCAAATCCAGCTATCGGGATCGTTATTCTGAAGGGAGCGATGCTGTTCCTGTTATGGGATGATCAACCACACCGCCCGACACGGGATGTCAATTTTCTCTGCTTTGGTGACAACAGTGAAGCAGCATTGCAAACGATCTTCCGTGAACTGTGTGATATTCCAGTCGAGGACGACGGTCTGATTCTGTCAGGCGACAGCGTACAGGTTGAAACCATCCGTGATGAAGCAGAATACGGCGGCATACGTGTGCGGCTAGTTGGTCAACTCGCCAGCGCCAGGATAGCCATTCAGGCGGATATTGGTTTCGGTGATGCCGTGACACCCGAAGCGAAAAGCGTCGACTACCCAGTGCTGTTGGACAACCCGGCTCCGCAGCTGAGAGCCTACCCCCTTGAAACCGTGGTAGCAGAAAAATACCAGACACTGGTTCACCTCGGACTTGCAAACAGCCGAATGAAAGATTTCTATGATCTGTGGGTCATTGCCTGTGAGTTCGAGTTCGATGGCCAGGTATTATCTGAAGCGATGGGTAATACTTCCTCACGTCGTCGCACGCCATTACCAACGGGTACGCCATCCGGGCTCAGCACAGCGTTCCATGAAGATGCGCAGAAAAACCATCAATGGCGAGCCTTCCTGCACAAGATTGCTTTTACCACCACCCCACCCTCATTGACAGAAGTATGCCGCCTGCTGCAAACCTTTCTGCTGCCCCCCACACAGGCAACAATAGATAAAC
Organism: uncultured Ectothiorhodospiraceae bacterium; assembly: GCA_964614545.1. Lineage (GTDB taxonomy): Bacteria > Pseudomonadota > Gammaproteobacteria > SZUA-152 > SZUA-152 > DRQN01. The sequence continues at coordinate 3,447 of CAZTPE010000214.1, read as the reverse complement.
ACGCATTCAGAGCAAAGTGGAACCCCGGTGGATCATGGTGCAGAACCGGCAGGAAAGGTTATTCACCCGCCTGTGGCAATGAGTGGGTGCGAGGGGTTTGTGAAAAGCCCCGAATCAAATACAGTGACTGTCCGAACCAGGCATTTCCGCCACTTGATGAAGAAGTAGCCCTGGATCGTCTACAAGGTCGCTATCGATACAAAGCTACCGGAACCCGAACAGCTCCTGGTTAATACCATGACTGCGTCAATCTACCTATCATGGTATCGGTGTTTTCTGGCTAGCCACACGCAAAAACACCATGAAAAATACCATTGATGATGCAGATTATATTATCAATTGGTATTTTTTATTCTATAAAAATCAATATGTTAAAAATTCCTGTCACTCCCACTCAATGGTGGCGGGTGGCTTACTGGAGATATCATAGGCGACGCGCGAGATGCCGGGCACTTCATTGATAATACGGCGGGAAACGGTTTCCAGCAGATCATAGGGCAAGTGTGCCCAGCGGGCGGTCATGAAGTCGATGGTTTCCACCGCGCGCAGCGAGACCACGTAATCATAGCGGCGGCCGTCGCCGGTGACACCAACGGACTTCACCGGCAGGAACACGACGAAGGCCTGGCTGACCTTGTGATACCAATCGTGGTTATGCAGCTCTTCGATGAAGATGGCATCGGCGGGGCGCAGGATGTCGGCGTATTCCTTTTTCACTTCACCGAGAATCCGCACGCCGAGACCGGGCCCCGGGAAGGGATGACGATAGACCATGTCATAGGGCAGACCCAGCTCGGTGCCGAGCTTGCGCACCTCATCCTTGAACAGCTCGCACAGCGGCTCCACCAGTTTCAATTTCATGTAATCGGGCAGACCACCGACATTGTGATGCGACTTGATGACGTGCGCCTTACCGGACTTGGCGCCAGCGGACTCAATGACGTCCGGGTAGATGGTCCCCTGCGCCAGCCATTTCGCGTTAGGCAGCTTGGCGGAGTGTTCTTCGAAGATATCAACAAACAGGTTGCCGATGATCTTGCGCTTTCTCTCCGGATCGGCCTCGCCCGCTAACGCATCCATGAAACGCTGTTCGGCATCGACGCGAACCACCTTTACACCCATGTGTTGGGCGAAGGTGGCCATGACCTGATCGCCTTCGTTCTGCCGCAGCAGGCCGTTGTCGACGAATACGCAGGTCAACTGATCGCCGATGGCGCGATGCAGCAGGGCCGCCACCACGGAGGAATCAACGCCGCCGGACAGACCGAGGATCACCTCGTCCGAACCCACCTGCTCGCGCACAGCGCGGATGTTTTCCTCGATGATATTGCCCGCCGTCCACAATGGCTCGCAGCCGCAGATGTCGAGCACGAAGCGCTTGATGATGCGCTCGCCCTGCTGGGTGTGAGTGACTTCCGGGTGGAACTGGATGCCGTAGAAACGACGTTCTTCGTCCGCCATGCCGGCAATCGGCGCGGACTCGGTGGAGGCCATCAACTTGAAGTTGGGCGGTAGCTCTTCGACGCGGTCGCCGTGACTCATCCACACGTCCAGCAGGCCGTAGCCTTCGGGACTGGTGTGATCTTCGATATCGCGCAGTAGCGCGGTGTGTCCGTGGGCGCGTACCTGGGCATAACCATATTCGTGGTGGTCAGCGGTCTCCACCCGGCCGCCCAACTGCGCGGCCATGGTCTGCATGCCGTAACAAATACCCAGCACCGGCACACCCAGCTCGAATACCGTCTGTGGCGCGCGCGGCGACTCATCGCCGATAACCGATTCGGGGCCGCCGGAGAGAACGATGCCGCTGGGGGCGAACTCACGCACCGCGGCATCGTCCATCAGATCCCAGGCGTGCAGCTCGCAATACACGCCCGCCTCGCGCACCCGCCGGGCGATGAGCTGGGTGTACTGTGAACCAAAGTCGAGGATCAGGATGCGGTGGGAATGGATGTCGGTATTCAAGGGACGGTGTCCGGTACTGTAACAGTAAATGGAGGATTCAAGCGGCCGGGGAGCAATCCACCCTGGCCGCTGCCGGCAAGGCTAGACGCGGTAGTTCGGCGCTTCCTTGGTGATGGTCACATCATGCACATGACTTTCCTGCATGCCGGCGCCGGTGACGCGCACGAAAACCGGCTTGGTGCGCATCTCATCGATGCTGGCGCAGCCGGTGTATCCCATGCTGGAGCGGATACCACCGAGCAGCTGATGCACCACCGGTGCCAGCAGTCCCTTAAAGGGCACACGACCCTCGATGCCTTCCGGCACCAGCTTGTCGGCCTTGCTGCCTTCCTGGAAGTAACGGTCGCTGGAACCCTCGCTGCCGGTCATGGCACCCAACGAACCCATGCCGCGGTAGGATTTGTAGGAGCGCCCCTGGAACAGCTCCACCTCACCCGGCGCCTCTTCGGTACCGGCAAACATGCCGCCGATCATGATGCAGGAGGCGCCGGCAACGATGGCCTTGGCCACGTCACCGGAATAGCGGATGCCGCCGTCGCCAATCACCGGGATGCCGCTGCCTTGTAACGCCTTGGCGACATTGGAAATGGCCGTGACCTGCGGCACACCGACACCGGCGACGATGCGCGTGGTACAGATGGAACCGGGGCCGATACCCACCTTCACGCCGTCGGCACCGGCCTCTTTCAGGGCCAGTGCCGCCTCGGCGGTGGCGATGTTGCCACCGATCACCTGCACCTGCGGGAAGTTCTTCTTTACCCAGGCAACGCGATCCAGCACGCCCTGCGAATGACCGTGGGCAGTGTCCACCACGATGACATCCACACCGGCTTCCACCAGCGCCGCGACACGTTCCTCGGTACCGCCACCGGTACCCACCGCCGCGCCGACGCGCAAACGGCCCTGGCTGTCCTTGCAGGCACTGGGATATTCCGAGGCCTTCTGCATGTCCTTGACGGTGATCAGGCCGCGCAGCTCGAAGTCGTCATTGACCACCAGTATCTTCTCGATGCGGTACTTGTGCAACAGACTGAGCACCTCCTCGTTCTCCGTGCCTTCCTTGACCGTCACCAGCTTGTCACGCCCGGTCATGATGCTGGACACGGGGTTGTCGAAGCGGGTTTCAAAACGCAGGTCTCGGCTGGTGACAATGCCTTCCAGACGCCCCTCCGCCACCACTGGCACACCGGAGATATTCTGCGCCCGGGTCAGGGCCAGCACATCACGGATACTGGTATCCGGCGTCACCGTGATGGGGTCCTTGATCACGCCACTCTCGTATTTCTTCACCAGACGCACCTGCTCCGCCTGGTCCGCCCCTGTCATATTCTTGTGAATGATGCCTATGCCACCCTCCTGCGCCATGCTAATAGCCAAGCGCGCCTCGGTCACCGTATCCATGGCTGCCGACACCAACGGCACATTGAGTCGGATCTCCCGGGTCAGGGATGTCTGCAGGCTCACTTCCTTCGGCATCACCGT
>CAZTPE010000213.1:0-4832 GCA_964614545.1 uncultured Ectothiorhodospiraceae bacterium | reverse complement strand
GCAGTAGGCAGTTTTCTCTCCGACTACTATTCCACACCGGATTCATGGACCGCGAAGACCTCGGCGCACAAAATCCTTACCGCCATCAACAGCTGGCTGTACAGCAAGGCGCAGCACACCGAACACGCCACCCGTGGTCTGCTGACCACCTTTAGCGCACTGGTACTGAAGTCCACCACCGGACATATCTTCCACGTTGGCGACTCACGTATCTACCGCATACAGCGGCACAACATGGAGTTGCTGACAACTGACCACCGTCGCTGGGTATCGGATGAGAAAAACTTTCTGAACCGTGCCGTCGGCATCGATATCCACCTCGATATCGACTACCGAAAGCTGACCCTGGAACCAGGCGACCTCTACATTCTTACTACTGATGGCGTACATGACTTTACCAGTGACAACGACATTCAGCGTATCGTCGAAGAAAACCACAACCTGCAGACGGCCGCGGAAAAACTGGTTCAATTCGCCCTCGAAGGCGGCAGCAACGACAACATCACCGCCCAGGTGGTACGCATCGACACCCTGCCAGTGCAGGACACCAACACCGCCATCAAGGAGTTGACCCAGCTGCCCTTCCCGCCGCCGCTGGAACCGGGCATGGTGCTGGACGGCTACCGTATTCTCAAGGAAATCCACGCCAGCAAGCGCACCCAGGTATACAAAGCCGAGGACACGGAGAGCGGCCAGACCGTCATCATCAAGACCCCCTCGATGAACTACGACGACGAGCCTGCCTATATCGAAGGCTTCGTGCGTGAGGAATGGGCAGGCAAGCGCATCAACAACTCGCGCGTGCTGAAGGTCATTGAGCAAAAGCGCAAGCGCAACTTTCTCTATTACGTGATGGAATACGTCGACGGCCAGACCCTGCGCGACTGGATGAACCAGCATTCCCGGCCGGACATCAAGGAAGTGCGCCTGCTGGTGGAACAGATCACCACCGGCCTGCGCGCCTTTCATCGGCTGGAAATGTTGCACCAGGATCTAAAGCCGGAAAACATCATGCTCGATGCCAACGGCACAGTGAAGATCATCGACTTCGGCTCCACCAAGATCGCCGGCATCGCCGAGATCAGCAGCCCCATCGAGCGCGTCGAACTGCTGGGCACAAGAAATTACACCGCCCCGGAATACCTGCTCGGCCAGCCCGGCAGCAACCGCTCCGACATCTTCTCGTTAGGCACCATCGCCTACGAACTGCTCACCGGCAAGCTGCCCTACGGCGACGCCCTGGATCGCACCGAGGGCCGCCGCGCCGTGGCCAATCTCAAGTACCAGCCCAGCTACCATCACAACCCCATGATCCCGGTGTGGATGGACGGCGCGCTGAAAAGGGCCGTGCACCCGGAGGCCAAACAGCGCTACGACACCCTGTCAGAATTCCTCCACGACCTGTCGCACCCCAATCCGCGCTTCATGGGTGACACCTCGGTGCCCCTGCTGGAGCGCAACCCGGTCGCCGTCTGGCGCGGAATCAGCATCGCCCTGGCCATCAGCAACGGCGTACTGCTGTATTTTCTGCTGCGCTGATGGGAATTTGCGGCAGCAGTTAATAACCTGAGCGATTTCGCTCAATATCTCCCTCTGGCTCCCGATAGTTATAGCGTGAACAGCCGCCGTGCCATCGAGGCACAAACCTGATGGAGCCCGAAATGTCTGCCGACCTCAAGAACCGCCTGCTGGCCGAACTCATCGACGACCTGGAGAATGACAAGCTGGTGCTGCCCAGCCTGCCGGAGGTGGCGCTCAAGGTACGCGACACCCTCGATGATGAAAACGCCAATTCGCGCGATGTGGCCAAGGTCATCAGCACCGATGCCGCTCTCTCGGCACGACTCATCGCGGTGGCCAACAGCCCCCTGCTGCGCGGCAGCAAGCATATCGACAGCGTCGATATGGCGGTAACCCGCATGGGCAATACCATCGTCAAAAACACCGTCAACAGTCTCATCGTGCAGCAGATTTTCCAGCCCACCACCGAGGTCACCGACCGCCTGTTCCACACCTTCTGGGAACACAGCACCGAGGTCGCGGCCATCAGTCAGGCCCTGGCCTCCTTCGCCAAACTAAAGCCGGATCAGGCCATGCTGGCAGGGCTGGTGCACGATATCGGTGCCCTGCCCATCATCAAATATGCCGAGGATATTCCGGAGCTGCTGGATCACGAACAGGTGCTAGACGAAATCATCATCGAACTGCACACCATTATCGGCACCGCACTACTGAGCAAATGGGAGTTTCCGCAGGACATCATCAACGTCGCAGCCAGACACGAGGATCTGACGCATGATCCAGGCGGCGCTGCCGATCTGGTGGATGTGGTGATCGCCGCGAACGTACAAAGCTACTTCGGCAAGGATCACCGCCACGCCAACGCCGACTGGAGCAGCATACCGGCCTTCGCCCGCCTCGGTCTGGATACCGAAATCAGTGTCATCGACATGGAAGACACCGGCGACGCCATCCGCGAGGTCACCGACGCATTACGCGTCTGAGGCCGGCAGGCACTTCGTGGGAGCGGGCCATGCCCGCGATGGTTCTATTTCTTGCCGCCAAGATCGTTATTTCAAATATTCTGGGGGCTTCAGCCGCGAAAAAGGCTGGCTTCATTCGCGGCTGAAGCCGCTCCCACAAATTTTCAATTTCTCTTCCCATCCATCGCGGGCATGGCCCGCTCCTACACGGAAATCATTCAGTCGTGGGCTGTATCCGACGACTTGGCTCGCATCCTATTCTTCCACGCGCGGTGCTCGACCATGATGGTGACAATCTCGTCGATATTGTCGGTCACGGTGATGTAGTCGAAATCCTCTTCCGAGATAGTGCCATTGGCCAGCAGGGTGCTGCGCAGCCAGTCCAGCAGTCCCTGCCAGAAACTTGTGCCAAACAGCACCAGAGGCATGGGATAGATCTTCATGGTCTGCATCAGGGTCAAGGCCTCGAAGAACTCATCCAGGGTGCCGAAACCGCCGGGCATACAGACGTAGCCCATGGAGTGTTTGACGAACATCACCTTGCGCACGAAGAAGTAACGGTATTCCAAAGTGAGATTCTGATAGGGATTGGGCATCTGCTCCTTCGGCAGACTGATGTTCAGGCCGATGGACTTTATCTCGTCCGGCATGTCCGGTCCGGCTGCACCCTTGTTGGCTGCTTCCATGATGCCGGGACCGCCACCGGTGATGATGGAAAAACCCTCCGCGGCTAGGCGGCGTGAGATCTCTTGCGCCTGCTGGTAATACTCGTTGTCCGGCGGCAGACGCGCGGAACCAAAGATGGAGACGGCACAATCGATGCGTGAAAGCTTGTCAAAGCCTTCGGTAAATTCACTGATGATGCGGAACATCCGCCAGGATTCATCACCCTTGAAATCTTCGATCATGATCAGTCCTCATTGATGGGAATGCACAACATAGTAGCGGCAAATCCGGCCTCTAACCTGAATTCCGGGCAGGACAATGAAACGCATCATTCAAGATCGGGGACTTCACCCTCACCCGCCCGTTATACGCGATTGATGCGATTCGCTATCGCTCACCGGCATCCTACCGGGCCTTCGTTTACGACAGGCACAAAAAAACCGCCGACAGGCAACCCATCGGCGGCTTTTACGTGAGGCCCGAAGGTTCAGATCACCTTTGAGAAACGCTGCACCTTGGACTGGCGCAGGTATTTGTCGAACACCATGCAGACATTGCGAATCAACAGATGGCCTACGGGTAACACTGAAATCACACCATCACGAATGGTCAGCAGGCCATCCTCTTCCAAGCCTTCCAGCTGCTTCATTTCCTGCGCGAAATAGTCGCGGAAATTAATGCTGAACTGTTTTTCGATATCGGCCTCGATGAGTGAGAAATGGCAGATGAGCTGGTTGATCACCTCGCGCCGCAGCAGGTCGTCGGCATCCAGCTCAAGGCCACGGAAAATGGCCAGTTTTCCGACATCGATGGCGGCGTAGTATTCATCCAGGCCCTTGATGTTCTGACCATAGGTAGCACCGACCTTGCCGATGGAGGTAATACCCAGACCGATCAGATCACAGTCAGCATGGGTCGAGTAGCCCTGAAAATTTCGATACAGGGTACGCTCGCGCTGAGCCACGGCCAGTTCGTCGTCGGGTTTGGCGAAGTGATCCATGCCGATGTAGACATAACCGGCTTTAGACAGCTGTTCGTTGGTATTCTGCAGAATGTCCAGTTTTTCCGCTGGCGAAGGCAGGTCGGCCTCGTTGATACGGCGCTGCGGCTTGAACATTTCCGGCAGGTGGGCGTAATTGAACACCGAGAGGCGGTCCGGCTCGGCGGCGATGATCTTATCCACCGTGGCGGCAAAGCTTTCCACCGTCTGGTGCGGCAGGCCGTAGATGAGATCGATGCTGATGGACTTGAAGCCCACCTTGCGCGCCTCGTTAAGGGTGGCAAAGGTCTCTTCCTCGCTCTGGATGCGATTGACGGCGATCTGCACCTTCGGGTCGAAGTCCTGCGCACCCAGACTCATACGGTTGAAGCCAATCTCGCGCAGCACGTCGATGGTCTCGGCGGTAGCCTCGCGCGGATCAATCTCGATGGAGTATTCGCCCGTGTCGTCATCATGCAGGGGGAAATGTTCGCGTGTCACCCGCATCAGTTCACGCATTTCGTCGTGACTGATGAAGGTGGGTGTGCCGCCGCCCCAGTGAAGTTGATCGACCTTGCGATTGTCATCGAACAACGCCGACTGCAGGGCCAGTTCCTTGTGCACCCGTTCCAGGTAGGGCTGCGCACGGCTGCGATCTTTGGTGGAGACCTTGTTGCAGCCGCAGAAGAAGCACACGGTGTCGC
>CAZTPE010000212.1:0-4836 GCA_964614545.1 uncultured Ectothiorhodospiraceae bacterium | reverse complement strand
CGGCGATGTGGGCGGCCAGTCGGTCGATATCATCGAAGATCTGTGCCGAGCCCAGGCTGCGGGTCACATGGCCGAGGCTCCAGTCCAGTCCGGTGGGCTGGTAGAGCAGGACTTCGTCTGCCTCGCTCAGTGCCGGGCCGAGGGTCTCGCGATGGATGCCGAGGCGCATGGTGTTGGAGCGAGGCTCCAGCACGGCGAGGATGCGCGCCCCTTCGACCCGCGCACGCAGCCCGGCGAGGGTGGTGGCGATGGCCGTGGGGTGGTGGGCGAAGTCGTCGTAGACGGTGACGCCGCGGATCTCGCCACGCACCTCCATGCGTCGCTTGGGGGCAAGGAAGCGGCCCAGCGCCTCGCAGGCGTACTTCGTCGGCACCCCGGCGTGACGGGCGGCCGCGATGGCGGCCAGCGCATTGTACACATTGTGCTGGCCGAGCAGCTCCCACTGCACGTGGCCCTGGCTGTCGTCGCCGAACAAGACCTCGAAGTCGCTGCCATCGGGGGTGTTTAGCCGGGCATGCCAGCCCGTTTTGCCGATGGGCTCCAGTGGTGTCCAGCGGCCCATCTCCAGCACCTGGGTGATGTGCGGATCGTTATCCGGGGCGATGATCAGGCCGTTGCCGGGCACTGTGCGCAGCAGGTGGTGGAACTGGCGCTCGATGGCCTCGATGTCGGGAAAGATGTCGGCGTGGTCGTATTCCAGGTTGTTCAGCACCACTGTGCGTGGGCGGTAGTGAACGAACTTGGAGCGCTTGTCGAAGAAGGCGGTGTCGTACTCGTCCGCCTCGACGACGAAGAAGGGCGCGTTGCCCATACGTGCCGAGAGGCCGAAATTGCGCGGCACGCCGCCGATGAGAAAACCCGGCGCGAGACCGGCGTCTTCGAGTATCCACGCCAGCATGGAGGCGGTGGTGGTCTTGCCGTGGGTGCCGGCCACCGCCAGTACCCAGCGATCCGCCAGCAGGTGTTCGGCGAGAAAGGCCGGGCCGGAGGTGTAGGGCAGGCCGTGTTCGAGCACCGCCTCCACCGCCGGATTTCCGCGTGACAGGGCGTTGCCAATCACCACCAGATCCGGCGCCGGTTGTTGTGACGAGAAAAGTTGCGCCGGATCCCAGCCTTCCGTGAGTTCGATGCCGGCGTCAGCCAGCTGGGTGCTCATGGGCGGGTAGACATTCTGATCCGAGCCGCTCACGGTCAGTCCCATTTCCCGCGCCAGCAGGGCAATGCCGCCCATGAAGGTGCCGCAGATGCCGAGGATGTGGATGTGCATGGTGTCAGGTCCCCGCAATGTACAGTGCGCTCATGACGCGGATGGAGAGATACATGTAGAACAGGGCCACGCCCGAGGCGGCCCACATCATGATGCCCAGGGCGTGGCGCAGGATGTGACCAATGACCATGATATTCCAGATCACCAGGCCGAGCAGCAACAGCGACAGGCTGCTGCCCTGTCCCTCCGGCAGGCCCTGCAAAAAGGTGATCAACGGCCAGCCCACGAGGCCAAACAGGACACCGGTGCCGGCCAGGGCGGTGTAGGTTTGGGTGAAGCGCGGCGTCTTGCCGATGATCCACAGGCTGAGCCAGGCCAGGGCCGCCAGCATGAGCGTATCGACCGCCGCCGACAGTATCGCCAGGCCCAGCGATTGCTCCAGCAGCGACACCGCCAGGCCGACCAGAAAATAACCGGTGGCGGTGAGTATCATCAGAAAGTGCGAGGTGGGCAGATCCTGGGGTGTGCTGCGCAGGCGGCAGAGATCGATGAACAACTGGAACAGGGCGGTCATGGCGGGTTGGTTTTCTTCATATTATTTTATCGGTACGCCTTCGGCGCCGCGGGTGTTATGTTTATGATTCTACTGGGCGGCTGCCGGCATGAGGCGCATCATAGCAGGCCCGCTGAAATCACAGGACACCCCATGAAAGAAATTTTCGTCGACACTCCCGAGGCACTGGCCGCCCTGTGCGACAGCCTGCGCGGCTGCGAGGCGCTGGCACTGGATACTGAATTCCTGCGTGAAAAGACCTATTACACCCAGCTCTGCCTGCTGCAGATCGCCAGCGACGAGCTGATCGCCTGCGTCGATCCGTTGGCGCTGGAAACCATCGACCCGCTGCTGGATATCTTCTACGACCCGCAGGTGACCCTGGTGATGCACTCGGCGCGGCAGGATCTGGAGATATTCTTTGACCTGCGCGGAGGTCTGCCCGGCCCGGTGTTCGACACCCAGGTCGCCGCCACCCTGCTGGGTTATGGCGATCAGATCGGCTACGCCAATCTGGTGCGTGAATTCACCGGCGTTGAGTTGGACAAGCAGCACACGCGTACCGACTGGAGTCGTCGTCCATTGGGCGAAGGACAGTTACGCTATGCCGCTGATGATGTGCGCTACCTGCTGGATATCTACCGTGAACAACACCGCCGCCTGCAGGAAAAGGGTCGCGTGGAATGGCTGCAGGCCGACTTCGATGCTCTGGTGGACACCAGCACCTACGACCCGCCGGCGGAAAATCTATGGAAGCGGGTGCGCGGTAACCAGCAGCTCAAGGGGCGTCAGCTGGCCATTGCACAGGTGCTGGCCGTGTGGCGGGAGGAACAGGCGCGGCGCGTCAACCGCCCGCGTCGCTGGGTGCTGAAGGATGACGTGATCATCGACATTGCCCGCCGCGTACCCAAGGATCTGGCGACACTGGAGCAGATCCGCGGACTGGAGGGCCGCACCTTGGAGCGCCATGGCGAGAAACTACTGAGCCTGGTCGAGCAGGCGTGCCAGTTGCCGAAGGAGGCCTGGCCGCAACGGCCCAAAGCCACCCGTCTGACACCGCAGCAGGATGCGGTAGTGGATCTGATGATGGCCATCGTGCGCACACGCGGCGCCGAGCACGATGTCAGCACCGCTCTGCTGGGCAATCGCAAGGCACTGGAGGCATTGGTGGCCGGGACGGAGGACAGCCCATTGTTACAGGGTTGGCGTGCGCTGCTGGTGGGCCGGGATCTGCAGGCCCTGCTGGCCGGCGAGCGCGGCTTGCGTGTCGCCGATGGGCGGCTGGTGATCGAGAACTGCTGAATACCCAACGGGTTGTGGCAGTCCGGACCATGCCCTCAGGTAAAAGATTATTACCGCAAAGGTCGCAAAGGAACGCAAAGGTCACTAATGGTTTATGGGTGTTCTTTGCGATACTTCGCGACCTTTGCAGTTAATTTTTTTTGTTGAACTTGTGACACTACTTTGTGGTGTCGCAAGCAGGAATAGCTGAATGCCGCTGGTGGTGGTGTTAATCGCTACGATGGGAAAACAATAAATCCGTGGGAGCGGCTTTAGCCGCGAAGAAATAACGATCTTATTCGCGGCTGAAGCCGCTCCCACAAAATAGAGCTCTTACTAGTTGTCTCTTCATACCGCTCTGCGATGTGATGCAAGTAAAGCCAAGGTAATCTGCCGAGGTGGCGGTGGCGCTGAGCGCCACAGGATGTGTGACACCGCAGAGCGGCGCCACAAGTTCTAAAAAGAGGCAGATCAGCAGTATCGTGCGCACGGCGTACACCACGGGTAAGCACTGCTGTCCCGTTAACCTTATCTTGTGATGGGTGTAATTGGCGGAACGCTTGGGGAAGTCGAGCACCTGACTTACTGGATACCGGGTTAAGCCCGGTATGACGATGTGAACGGGATAGCAGTGACGGGTAGGTGTAGTGTGCGCCGTGCGCACAAAATGGATAAGCAATTCTTCTGCGAATTCCGTGCCTCTGTAGTGAATCTATTCAGTGATTTGATGATCCATCGGGATCGAAATCAGGCGGCGTGGCATCGGGAATACGATGCGATTCGTCGGCCCAGGCGCCCAGGTCAATGAGGCGGCAGCGGTCGCTGCAGAAGGGGCGCGCGGGGTTCTTCTCTTTGTCCCACACGGCGGGTTTGCCGCAGGTGGGACACTTCACGGTCTTTACGATCTTCGCGTTCACAGGGCGCAGCAGCTGAGCTGGAAGGTCACGTCCTCCGTGGCCTGCAGAGCGCGCTCACCGGTACTGGCCTGTAGCAGGCGTACGGTGAAACGGTGGCGGCCACCACTGATCTCGACGAAATACGGTGAATCCTCAGGCAGGGTAACGCGAATCAGTTGGAAGGGTGAGGCACTGTCCAGGCTCTGCTGGTAGATACCGCCCTCGGCGGTGCAGTTCACAGGGGTGGCGCTCTCGCGGATCAGTTTCAATACCAGATCCACGGACAGGCGCAGGGTGTCGAGGCAGCCATACCAATTGCGCAGGTCAGCGATGCGCATCTCGGCATTGCTCTGTAACCAGTGACGATATGGCGGCAGATCAAAGTCGCACAGGCCGCCGGGGATGCCGCTGCGTTGCAGCAGTAGTTTAAAGAATTCGTTGTCGCGCAGTTCCTGGGCGATGGGGCCGTCCATATTGCGTAGGTGTGATTTGAGGCCGCCGAGGGTAATCAATAGGGAATCCAGGGTGTCGAGGTTGACCCCCGGGGTTCGCGTCAGTGGCTCTAGAGTGGCGATGATGCGCTCCAGTTCCTTCACGGCCTCGGTCTTGATGTCTACGCGGCCGATGACGTGCAGGATCTCCAGCAGGTTACCGAGACAGGTGTGGCTGTCTTGTTCGGACTCACTGCGCAGACAGTGGCGGGTCTGGCCAAACAGGCATTCCAGACGCAGGAAAAAGCGCAGGCGTTCGCTGAGGGGTTGTTCGTAGAAGGTGACGGGTGTTTGCACGGGCCGGATTCGTTTTCGCTGAAGCGGCATTGTCCACGAGACGGGGGGCGTAGGCAAATGCGCGGTGGGTAGGTTGGTGGTGAGCGCAGCGAACCCCAACAGCTGCGTCCT
>CAZTPE010000211.1:3731-4850 GCA_964614545.1 uncultured Ectothiorhodospiraceae bacterium | reverse complement strand
ATCCGCAATAGGTTTTCCCAGTCTCGCTACGTTCTGCTACAGAATGGTGTAGCGAGAGACAGAATTGACATGCTCATTGCTTACCACTAGAATTCTTACATTATTCTTACTTCTCACCGCAGGCACGCCCATGAAAACAACCAGATTATCGAGCAAAGGCCAGGTGATCATTCCCAAGCCATTGAGAGCCTCACACCATTGGGAAGCGGGCCAGGAACTGGTGGCTGTTGACGTGGGAGATGGAATTCTTCTAAAGCCCAAAACGCCCTTTGGGGAAACCGCCATCGAAGACGTGGCTTCCTGTTTGAGATTTAAAGGCAAAGCCAGGACATTGGATGATATGGAGGCTGCCATCTCAAAGGGAATCAGGGATAAATTCAAATGATTGCCGTTGACACCAATGTGATCATCAGATTTCTAACTCGTGACAATGAACGGCAGTACAAAAAATCATATTCGATATTTAACGTCCAGGAAATATTTATTCCGGATACGGTGATTCTTGAGACCGAATGGGTGTTGAGATATGCATACAATTTTGAACCTGAAGATATCTGCAATGCCTTTGTAAGTCTATTTGGGTTAAAGAATGTCCATTTATCCAACCCCTCTCTCATTGTCCAGGCGATTGAATGGCACAGGCAGGGAATGGACTTTTCAGATGCTATGCACCTCAGCCATTGCCAGCAATACGAAAAGCTTTATACATTTGATAAAAAGTTTTCTTCCGAGGCCAAAAATTTAACTCGGTGCTCAGTCGTGTTGCCCTGACGCCGTGCTCAACGGTTGGCTAAAGTGGTTGGGGTTTGTGCCATAGTATTAGTGGCAGAGGGTCAATGTGAGAGGAGGAGTTTAAAGAGTGGACCTTCCTTGCTTCCCGGGTTTCGCAAGCTCAACCCAGGCTACTTGCTGGGGCAAGAAAGTAATTGAAAGAGTACTAGTACTCTGTCAGGCCAAAAGCGACTATCGACTAATTCTTTGTAGTAATTCAATTGAAGCATCGACTTCAACTTTTCTGATGGCGACACTTTCAATGTTGCACCCGATAGGAATTCCTTTTTCGTCTGCAAAACTCTTTAATTCCCGCCAGTTTTGTTCGGAAACATCAACAGATTTTTG
>CAZTPE010000211.1:2114-3631 GCA_964614545.1 uncultured Ectothiorhodospiraceae bacterium | reverse complement strand
CGGGATATTTTACTAAATACTCTAATATGCTCATCGCCTTTATTTTGATGCCGTTCGGGGATTGTGACTCCCCCCAAAAGAAGATCGCTATTTGTTTTCGCCTTCAGTTTATAGGCGTCATTCATTGACAAAGTAACGGCCTGAGACTTCGAGGAAGCGCCAACAAATACGGTCAAGGTATCGTTTGCGGGTGCGTCCACAAGAAATTGTGATAATTCAGACTTGCTGTATTTTCCTACAGATCTGTAAATAACCTTGGGAATAGGCAAAGAGCGTAGATATTCATTGCTGTAGTAAAATGAATCTAAAGTCTCCATGAAGGGGAATGGGCGCTCTTCCGCCGTTCGGGACTTTTCATCTTGAATATCATAAAGTATCAATCCATCAATCTTAAGGGGTTGAAGTCTTTGTATTTGCCGGGAAGAAATTTCCTCTATTTTTTCCGGGCTTGTTCCCTTTTTTGGTGGGGTAATTCCGTAGAGAACAATTCCGCTTTCCCTGTTTATTATTTTATCAACAAGCATTACAAGCCTCTATTTTGTTCATGATCGTTTTCAGAATATTTCGCGCTAGGAATACCATATGCTGCCGTTGCTCAATCAAATGAGCAGCTCCACCCGCGGCACGGCGTCCGCCTTGGCACTTTCCACTGCCGGCAGGCAGCTGACGAGCTGATGGCTCGCCTTGCCGGCCTGCGAAATGATGAATTCGCGTACCGCAATGGCGCGCTGCTGCGCCAGCTGTTCAAGCCGTTTGCGCATCGCTTCTTCGTCCACCTGATCTTTTATTTGCGGTTTTTCTGTCTTTTCCGTTTTTTCCGGAGATGGCGTGAGCATTGCGGCGTCACCATCCACGGCAATGCCGCAGACCTTGATCGCCACCTTGGGCCGATCACTGAGAATGCCGGCCACTTTTTTCAGGTAGTCCTTGCCGGTCTCATCAATCTCACTGGAGCCTGGGCTGAACTGCACAGGGTCAAGCCGCACCTTGACGATCTGTTCACCGGCAAACTTCGCCACTGCCAGCATGGTGCCGTAGGGTTGCAGGGCGAACATGAAATAGGTCATGGCGGCATTCTTGGTGCCGGACATCAGGGCCTGGTTAATGGCGTCGTTGATACTGAAGTCGGGGGCGTTGATGTCGCCGCTGAGCGGAATAGTCAGGGAAATGGTGTTGTTGCTGTCGCGCAGCATGTTGAGCGAGGTATTGAGGGAGACGGCCGACATGCCACCCTGCTGATCTTTGCCTTCCACCGGTATCAGCTCCAGTTGATGCAGGGTCAGCTTTGCTTCACCGGTGAGTTGATCCTGTTTGACGGCCATATCGAGATCACTGGACAGGGTACCGCTACGCAAGCGGAAGCCCAGGTCGCTGGCGGTGTACGGCGACAGCGGGGGGAGGTCGAGGCCCTTGATGCTGGCGACGGTCTTCGCTGTGAGCTTGTCGGCAAAGGGCTGCAGTTCAGCGGAGAATTGGTAGTGGCCAAAGCGGCCGATGGTCCCCTTGCCCTTCAGCTG
>CAZTPE010000211.1:0-2014 GCA_964614545.1 uncultured Ectothiorhodospiraceae bacterium | reverse complement strand
GGCCATCTGATCGATGGCAGCCGTCAGTGGGTCAAGATTGGAGCCGCCATCGGCTGCACGGGTAAGGTAGATTTTTGCCTGATTCAGCAGGATGTTATCAATACTGAACTGATGACCTTCTTTCAATGCCAGCGTGTCGATGGTCAGGCTGTCGTTGCTGAACAAGGGCGGAGTCGATATATCTTTCACGGCCTTTGCCGCATACCCCTGTTCAATGCGGATCTTTTCAATCTCAAATGAGCGGGTACTATGCAGACGGAAATTTTCCAGCATGAGACTGCCCATGCCGGCCAGCGGGAACGCATCGGCCCGGGCGTGCAGATCGTGGGTTTGAAGGTCTTCCAGCTGGACGGAAATAAGCGGATCATCGCCTGAGCCGTCAGACTCAAATTTGAACCGGATATCCAGTTGCAGGTCTTTCTGGATGATATCCAGCTTCTGTTGTGGGAGTGTGGTGTTGAGCTGTTCGCCCGTGATATCACCCGCGCCGCTCACATGAATGGCGGCTTGTGATGCAGTGCTTGTCTGCTTCAGTTCGATATTTCCGGCCCAGCGCAGGGACTGTTGTTGTAGCTGAATTTGCGGTGTGACCAGATGCAACTGATCCAGCTGGAGTGTGTCGGTCTTCAGTTGCAGATTTATGTCTGTTGCGGACAGCGCCAGTGAAACCTCGGTGTCCAGACTCAGCTTACCGGCCAGTTCTTCGGCGATACCGGCGATCTGCCGGAAATCCGCCAGCGGCAGATCCCGGAGGTCGATACGCCCATCCACCCGCAGGCTGTCACCAAAGGGTGTGATGCTGCCCGTATAGTTCAGTGGCGCACCATTGATGGTGGCCTGCAATGAGACCTGTGCGCCCTTGTCCGGCCGCCAGGCCGCCAGGTTCCGTAGACTGAGCTGTTCAATTTGGGTATCCATTTGCAGTTTGGGGGCAGCGTAGCGGATGTCGATGTCGGAAAGCACCAAGGTGTCGATGCCGATTTTCCAGTCAGGCGCCTTTTCCTCTTGGGCTTGTTCGGTATCCTCCTTCAACGTCTCGGCATTGTCGCCGGATGGGATCAATATGCCGCCGGTGCGTAGTTGTCCATTCTCGTTCTGCTTGATCTCCAGGGTGACACCATTGACCGCCAGTGCCTCGATGACGACGTGCTTTTTCAGCAACGGCAACCAGGCGAGACTCAAGCGAACTCGCTCGGCGTTCAGGGTATTATGCTCGTCCACATCGATAGTGACGCCTTCCAGTTGCAGGGTGCCAGTGAACAGGTTCAGATCCACATCGGCGACCTGCACCCGGTCGCCGCCGTTTTCCAGCAGCCAGTTGCGCAGGCTGACCTGTACACCCATCGGCAGCAGCACCAGCACGCTGACCACCACCAGCGTGAGGGTGGTGATGATGATCCATTGGCGTCGTTTCCCACCTGGTTTCGTGCTGGGGGCTGTATCGTTCATGTCGCTTCTATCTCGCTCTACGGATTCAGGTTTCAGTATAACGCCGGATATGCCGATAATGGCGCCATGAAAAGCCATGCCAATAAAACCCTTGATGCGCTGGTTGCGGCCGCCGGCCGGATCGTGCTGGGCAAGGAAAATGAAATCCGTCTGGCCTTCGCCTGCCTGCTGGCGCGCGGTCATCTGCTCATCGAAGACCTGCCGGGTGTCGGCAAGACCACCCTCGCCCACACCCTGGCCCGGGTGCTGGGGCTGCAGTATCAGCGCATCCAGTTCACCAGTGATCTGCTGCCGGCCGACATCCTCGGCGTGGCCGTGTTCGATCAGGAAAGCGGGCACTTCCGCTTTCAGCCTGGCCCCATCTTCGCCCAGTTTATCCTCGCCGATGAAGTCAACCGCGCCACGCCCAAGGCGCAGAGCGCACTACTGGAGGCGATGGAGGAGCAGCAGGTGTCGGTGGAGGGTGAGACCCGTCCCCTGCCTGCGCCTTTCTTCGTCATCGCCACGCAGAATCCGGCCAGCCAGATCGGTACCTTCCCGCTACCGGAGTCACAGCTGGATCGCT
>CAZTPE010000210.1:1630-4871 GCA_964614545.1 uncultured Ectothiorhodospiraceae bacterium | reverse complement strand
AGATCGCTTTAACCAACAGATTGCTAATCATCAAGTGAGCCCTGATGGCAGCGCTTTTCCATAAGCCAATAAAAACCCGGTACAGGACCAGTAGGTTCATAACCAAGAAGATGCTGTTGATCCAAGCCAAAGAAGTATCGGCGCGCTTGGCGCGGATGTAGTTGAGACGATAGCCGCCCTTGCCTTGACCAAACTTACCTTCAATCGGGATGCGTTGCCGATAGTCTTCGCGGCGCTGTGCTTGTTGCTGCTTTAAGAGCTCTCGGTTGTCGTCAGTGACTTTTTTCGGTCGTCCGAGGGGTTTTCCGGCAAAGCGTATGTTTCGATCCTTGAGGTAGCGCCGGTTTGCCCGAGTGCCATAGATAGTATCGGCTAATACGGCTTCCGGATAATGACCGTAGCGTTCACGATAGGCTTCGACTTGGGCTTCTAGATCACCGCCTTCGTTAAAGGCATCCCAGCGCAGATGATCAACCCGGGCTATGCCTTCTTCGTTTAAGCTGACACTCAGTTTGGCGCCAAACTCTACCGGCTTGTTGAGTTTGCCGCAGACTATCGGTCTGACATAGGGTTGGCTGATGCTGACAATTCGATTATCACAGCGTTTTGTCTTGGTTTGGTACATCTCCCACTGCTGGACGTATACATACTGGATGACCCAGTAGCGCCGCAATAACCAATTCGGCAGGGGCAGTTGTGTGCCTTCGGGATAATGTGTCAAGAGTTGTTCAATATGACCCAGATTGCGGCGTAGATATTGTAATTGTTGCCTGATCCCACGGCGGCGGTTTTTTGCACTCGGCCGCCGTTGTTTGATGATCGCTAGAAAGGCTTTTCGGGCTTTCTGCCGATAGCTCCGGGGCTTCTTTGTTAACGGGGTGTCGGGGTAGAGAAGGTCGATGATCTGTTCGCTGAATTCGCGGGCTTCGTTGAGTAGGCTTAGGTCTGTTGGGTAGCGGATCGCTTGGTCGGCTACGGTTGCATCAATGATCAGTTTGCCAGCCTGTGTGGGTGTTTCTGTTTCGGTCTCAGATTCAAGTTCGGGTTTAGGCTGACATGCGGTTTCTGCTTTGACGGTGGTTTTTTCTGGCACTGGTTCAACGGCATGTGTCGTTGACTCTTGTTCAATCTTGAGCGCCTGTTCAAGCAGCTGTCGTTGTGCCGCTTGCCGGGCTTTCTCCGTAGCCAGTGAGGTGATGATGGCACCTTGGAAAACATCAAATACCGCTTGACCCATGCGCTTGCGGATCTCGACAAACAGTGAGGGTGAAAACGGGGCTTGGGCTTGATAATCCTTGAGCCCTACGAAGTATTGGAGGTAGGGATTTTCCTGGATTTGCAGGACGGTTTCTTCATCAGACAAGCAGAGCTTGTGCTTGATGATCACCGCACCGATGACTAATCGTGCATCTTTGGCAGGACGTCCTTGAGAGGCGCTCAAGCTTTGGTAATAACCGTCGGCTAGGTCATCCCAAGGAATGCAGTCGCTCAACGTGGCCCAGCGATTATTTTCATCCAGTTTCGTTTGAAACGGCGTCTCGAATCCAGGGATGGTTTGCTGGTTTTGGCTCTGATATCGAATCATAGGTGCACGGGTTTTGTAGGGTTATCGGTGTTTTTCGTGCACTATTATACCACAACTAAGCATATAACTGTTTAATATCAATTGGTTATTGTTTTTGAGGAGGCTCTATTTAGTGCAAGGAACAGCGTTTAATTTGCTGTTAAGAATGTTGGGGTGCGCAAGCTCACCGCCTACCTACAAAGGGGAAAAGGGGTCGGGGAAAAGGGGTCGAAGCCCTTAACGGGGAATACCATTATTCCCGCGAGGACGGGAACCAAGAATGTACAGAATTTCAAGTACCCTGGATTACTCGCTCCGCTCGCCCTGCGGGCGTTCAACGCACAAGGCGCTTTTGTCCGGATCTTCACTTTGTTCCGCCCGGAATGACGGTATTTTCGGTATAAGTCTACGCCATTCGTACAGAGCGCTTTTCAACAATCCGCTAGGAATTGCCTCTCACCGCCACCCAGAATGGGGAGCTCGAGACGGCATATTTCTTGACCACGGTGAGTGTCACGATATCGATGACGAAGACTTCATCGTCGGCCGTCACGGACACGCACAGATAGCGGCTGTCCTTGCTGGCACGCACGCCATGGGGACCAAAGCCGACCTTTATCCGCTTGACGGATACTTCCAAACTCAGTACCACGCACCGTGTCGGCAGCCGCCAAGCAACCTCAGGAGCGCCGTAGGAACCGACCTCTGAGCAAATCCCGGCGGCTGAGGGAACGCTCCTCCAGCCGCTGCGGCGACGACGCCGCTGACTCTGTCGTATTAGCTTCGCCGCCGATATCTGTCGCGGCGGCCGAGTCACTCCTTTCCTCGCCGACCAGGCCCCGCAGCACCGCCTCGGCAGTGGCCACGGTGGTCTCCTGGTCGGTAAATCGAGCCATGGGCGAAAACAGCGTGCACACTTGGTAACGCCCGATACCATCCTCCTCGGCAACGGTGAATTCATAGGCACCGGTGGGGAACTCATGGATGCATTTTTCCCCCATCTGCAGCCCGCTCCAATCATCACCCTCGCGCGGAATCAGCATCAGGCCCATGAACCAGGGCGTCACCATCACGCCCAGGCTGTGCCCCTGCCAGGGGCGAAAACCCACCGCTTCCACGCGCAAATCATCATTGATCACCGGCATGTGCCGCATGCGCTCCCGCAGGATACGCTTGAAGGTCCGTTCCAGGCCCTGGCTGAGATAATCGGGGCAGGTCATTGTCGATCCTCGATAAGCAGAAAGTCATTCGTAGGTATTCACCACAGAGGACACAGAGAATGCCTCAATGGAATGAATATCGGGGGAAGGCACGGGTAAGTGCAGCAAGATCCCATTTCTTTCGTCATTGAGCAATTTCAGTGTCAAATTACTCTGTGCATTCGTACCCCTGTGGTGAGCGGAACAAAGGCACCGTGCGCGCGGCGCACGCTACGGACAGGTGTAGTGTGCGCTGTGCGCACAAGACGGATACCCCATCGGCCAACGTGTTTTGGGCGCCTTCAGTAACACCCCGAATCCACTACGACGGCTCTTGCCGCATGTCCAGCAACTGGTGACTTTCTGCGAGAATGTAGTCGAGAAAGGTTCTCGCCACCAGCGAAAGCTGCTTGCCCTTCAAGTGCACGGCATACCAGCGTCGCTTGAGCGGGAAACCCACCACATTCAACACCACCAG
>CAZTPE010000210.1:0-1530 GCA_964614545.1 uncultured Ectothiorhodospiraceae bacterium | reverse complement strand
CGGCGGCGCCACCACGCCGAGGATGTTCTCCAGGAAGGGATGGGTTTCCAGGTTTTTGTCATCGGGAATCTGGCCCATGACGACGAAATCATCCTCGTTGTTCATCAGGCGCTCCACCACGCGGGCGCGGTTGGTGAAGCGCAGCTTGGGCTCCACGTCCGGATAATCTTGCAGAAAATGCCCCAAAAGGTGCGGCATAAAATACTTGGCGGTGGTCACCACGGACAGCTCCAGCGGCCCTTTGACCTCCCCTTTCATCTCCTCCACCGAGCGCTTCAACTCGGCCACCCTGCCGAGAATGTCCACGCAGGCCTTGTACACCGCCTTGCCGGCGGCGGTAGGGAAAATTTTCTTGCCCACCTGCTCAAACAGGGGCAGCTCCACCTGAACCCCCAACCTCTTTATTTGAATAGATACAGCCGGTTGCGTGAGATGTAGCTCCTTTGCGGCGAGAGTATAGCTGCCGTTTCGGTAGACGGACTCAAACAGTTTCAGCTGTTGCAAGGTGAGATGCATGGCAAATATTCATAAACAAATGTAAATGCATTTTATAACAACAATTAATTTTTTTAAATAGATGGGCACGCCTATATTGTTACCTCGCCTGACAACCGGCGAATCTTCCGGGGAAAACAACCGGACGATTAAACAGAGTTTGTTGGGACTGAGGGCGCTTATTCCCTGAGTCGAAAGTCAAAGCACATGAAGAGGATGCTATTCAATGGCTGATAAAACCTATAGCGCGGGCGTAAAAGAATACCGCGAAACTTATTGGATGCCCGAATATACGCCCAAGGAAAGCGATATTCTGGCCTGCTTCAAGGTCATCCCGCAGGCCGGCGTGCCGCGTGAAGAGGTTGCTGCAGCAGTCGCAGCGGAGTCTTCCACGGGCACCTGGACCACCGTCTGGACCGACCTTCTGACCGACCTGGATCACTACAAAGGCCGCGCCTACTCCATCGAAGACGTACCGGGCGATGATGATGCCTTCTATGCCTTCATTGCTTATCCGATCGATCTGTTCGAAGAAGGTTCGATGGTTAACGTGCTGACCTCTTTGGTCGGTAACGTGTTCGGCTTCAAGGCCCTGCGCGCCCTGCGTCTGGAAGACATTCGCTTCCCGCTGGCCTATGTCATGACCTGCGGTGGACCGCCTAACGGCATCCAGGTCGAGCGCGACAAGATGAACAAGTACGGTCGTCCGATGCTGGGTTGCACCATCAAGCCCAAACTGGGTCTGTCCGCCAAGAACTACGGCCGTGCCTGTTATGAAGGTCTGCGTGGTGGTCTCGATTTCACCAAGGATGACGAGAACGTCAACTCCCAGCCGTTCATGCGCTGGCGCGATCGTTTCGAGTTCGTTCAGGAAGCGACCGAAAAGGCGCAGGCAGAGACCGGCGAGAAGAAGGGTCATTACCTGAACGTCACGGCGGCCACGCCTGAAGAGATGTACAAGCGTGCCGAGTTCGCCAAGGAAATCGGCGCACCGATCATCATGCACGACTACCTGACCGGCGGCTTCTGCGCCAA
>CAZTPE010000209.1:0-4886 GCA_964614545.1 uncultured Ectothiorhodospiraceae bacterium | reverse complement strand
GTAACGGATGAGGGTAGGGTAATCTGCTGCGGGTGGGGTGGCGCTGAGCGCCACAGGATGTGTGACACCGCGGAGCGGTGTTACAAGTTGGTTTGGTAGGGTGGGCACTGCCCACCAAGGATTTCGCAGGGACTATCATGGTGTGCAGTGCCCACCCTACGCAGGATTGGCGTCCTTGGGTTTTCAATTCCCGTTTGGCTCTTGCTGGGGATGCAGCGGTCTGTAGCCTGGGTTGAGCTTGCAAAATCCAGGACTTTATTGTGCTGATCCTCCCGGATTTCACCGGCTCGGCTCAAGCTATTTGCTGAAAAAATCAAAAGTTGGTTTGGTGGGCAGTGCCTACCCGCACAGGGTTAGAGTTTTTGGTTTTTCCCCTTCCGCTCGGCTTTCGCTGAGCACGGTATGACTTTTTCGAAAAAAAGACAATTTCGCCATTCAATATATATCAAGCAGATTTTTAGGCCTTTGCCAGATTGATCAGTTGAACCGTGGTGGGCTCGGTTAAAAATGAACTACTGATAGTTAGCTATGATTGTGCAGGCCAGGAAATTTTGAGCGTATTGCCATATTGTGGGATAATTTTTCCCTGTTATTATTTATAGGCTTTTAGTCTTTGCCAGTGATCCCTTTGGGCTGAGAGATGCCTTGTTTTTACTGAAAAGAATCAGGTTTATTCCCCGGGTTTTGGCTGTAATCATTAATATGTTGCCTATTTTTCAGGGTTTTTCAAGAAACTGTACAGATTGAGGTAAATGCGATGGTCACCAGATTGTTTCAATGTCGATTAGTCCTGGTTGTCTTGTTGGCCGGTGTTTTGCTTGCCTGTGAGGGTGAAATTAGTAATGGCAGGGATCTGGCGGTTATTGAGATCTCTCCTGTATCCATCGATGAGGGAGACAGCGGCAGCCAGCAGCTCATCTTTACCATCAAACTGGATAAGTCCGTAGACAAAGATGTCAGCGTGGATTTTTCCACCGCCAACGGATCTGCATCTGCGGGTAGCGATTATCAGTCTGCGAGCGGAGCAGTCACTATCCCCAAGGGCAGCCTCTCGAGCACCGTGGAGGTGACCATTCTTGGTGATACGGATGTTGAGCAGGACGAAACCTTTACACTGACGTTGAGCAATCCCGTCAATGCGGCCCTGGGCACCGCCGAGGCTGTCGGTTCAATAATGAATGATGATGCCGCCGTGACCCTGGCGGCCATCGATGTCTCTTCTGCCTCCATGGATGAAGGGGACAGCGGCTCCCAACAGCTCATCTTCACCATCATGCTGGATAAATCCGCAAACGACGATGTCAGCGTGGATTTTTCCACCACGGACGGATCCGCGTCCGCGGGTAGCGATTATCAGTCTGCGAGCGGAACAGTCACTATCCCCAAGGGTAGTCTCTCGAGCACCGTGGAGGTGACCATTCTTGGTGATACGGATGTTGAGCAGGACGAAACCTTTACACTGACGTTGAGCAATCCCGTCAATGCCACGCTGGGCACTGCCGAAGCTACCGGCTCGATAGTGAATGATGATGTCTTGGTGGTGGTTGACTCATGTGTTCATACGGGTAGCGGAAACGACTATCCGGTGGGGCCGGGGCTGACTTATACCTCTATTTCAGAGGTTCCCTGGGGGACGTTGGGCCCCGGTGATACGGTTCGTATCCATTACAGGGCCACCCCCTATAAAGAAAAAATAGTGATCAGCACCGATGGCACTGAGCAGGAGTCGATCCGGGTGTGCGGTGTCGCAGGGCTTAATGGCGAGCGCCCCATTCTGGATGGTGACGGGGCGGTGAATGATCCCGATGACAGCGCAGCCTATGGCAGCTATGAGCCGATGGAGGGGCTGGCGATGGTCATGCTGTGGAACCGGGACTACGATCTGAAGGTACACAATATCATTATCGACGGCCTGCACATCAGAAATGCCAAGAATATTTACAGCTATACCCGGATGGATGGCAGTAGTGACAACTATGAGGACGGTGCGGCCTGCATCCGCATCCAGTCGGGGGACAATATCGTCATCCGCAACAACGAGCTGGAGAACTGCGGCAATGGAATTTTCACGATGTCACAGGGTTATAACGAAGCCCACCTGACCCGTAACCTGCTTATCGAGGGTAACTATCTGCACGGACATGGCCAGGCGGGGAGCTATCGGGAGCATGGTGTGTATATCCAGGCGATAGGTGTGGTGTACCAGTACAACCGTTTTGGTTCGAATGCCCCCGAGTCGGATGGCACCACTCTGAAGGAACGTGTGGCGGGTTCGGTTATCCGCTATAACTGGTTCGACAGTGGCAGTGCTCGCGCCCTGGATCTGGTTGAAGTGGAGGATGCCGCTGCATGGTACATCGAGCAGGAGTACCGGGACTGGGCGGCGGACAATAGTGAAGCTATCGACCCGGTTCGCCTGGAGAAGGTACGTGCGGCGGAGGCTGCGTACCGTAACACCTATGTGTACGGAAACTTTTTCCGGCATGTTGGCAGCCAGACCAAGGCCGGGAGCCTGGTTCACTACGGCTGGGACAATGATCCGGCCCTGGCGCGCGAGGGCAAGCTGCATTTCTACAACAACACGGTATCGATCCTCGAGGATCGTCGCAACCGCTGGAGATTCAGGCTGTTCGACATGCGTCAGTCCTGGGATGGTGACTTTTCCAAAGAGGTGATAGAGGCGTTCAACAACATCGTCTATTTTGCCAGCGAGACTGCCGGAGAAGAGCCTGCATATTTCTGCATGAGCAACGACAGTGGCACCGTGAACCTGGGCGTAAACTGGATGACAAACAGCTGGGATAATCAGGAAGCACGGAGTGAATGTTATCCCTATGCCAATCAGGGTGAGCTGCCTACGGTTAATGGCGCAGGGAACCTGATTGATACTACCGGTGCGCCACGGCCAATAGCGCCGGGTACCCTTGCTTCAAACGATACGCCGCTGTTGCAAGGTACTGCGCAAAGCATACCTCCTGAAGTTAATAGCAAGCACCCGGTAACGGAGCAATATGTGGCACATCAGAAGCACGAATCACGCAATTCCGTCAGTGACCTGGGAGCTATGGAATTGCCATAGTCAACACTTTCTTCAGCCTGAATCCGTGCCTTCAGGGCGGATGCTGAGCAGGCCAATTTTCTTTTATTGGCGATAAGTTACAGTTGTTTATGTGTCAAACGTCAACAGGGCCTAATGGCGGGACATCTATATTTAGTTAGTCGACGGGGGTCGTTGACGATGATTTTCTCTCGTTACACCGCTCTGCGGTGTAACGCATGAGGGTAAGGTAATCTGCCGTGGGCGAGGTGGCGCTGAGCGCTACAGGATGTGTGACACCGCAGAGCGGTGTCACAAGCTATGCGGTTCGCTGGCTCACCGGCATACTGCGTCGAGGCTGATTTCCACGGAATCTGAATCCACATACCACCCCGGAATAAAGTACAATCCGGCTTCATGCGCCACCTGCTCATCCTCACACTGCTGACCCTCACCGCCTGCGGCTTCCATCTGCGCGGCAGCGTTACCATCCCACCCTATCTGAAAATCCTCCAGTTGCAGGATGCCAGCCCCGCCACACGCATTGCCCCGGAGCTGCAACGCGCCTTGCAGGATGAAGGCGTCACCATTACCGATGATACCGCTCAGGCCAATGCCGTGCTGCGTCTGCAGTCGGAATCCTTCACCCGTCGTGTACAGGCCGTCGATGCCAGCGGCAAGGCGCAGGAATACGGTTTGCAGTACAGCGTGGTGTTCTCCGTGCTGGGGCCGGATGGCACGGTCTGGCTGTCCGCCGCCAACGTCTCCACGGCGCGCGATCTGCGCTTCGATGAGGGCGCGGTACTGGGTGCCGGCGGTGAACAGGAGCAGCTGCAGGCCGAAATGCGCAGCGAAGTGGTGCGGGGCATCCTGCGTCAGCTGGCACGTGTCACGCCGGTGACAGCAGGCAAAAATGCGGTCCCCGCCGCAGGCAGTGCGCCATGAACGTCCGCGCCGAACAACTTTCCGCACAGCTGGGCAAGGGGCTGGCGGTGGTCTATCTCATCAGCGGCGATGAACCCCTGCAACAGGGCGAGGCCTGTGACGCCATCCGCCAGACCGCGCGCGAGCAGGGTTTCAATGAACGCCAAGTGATGCACGCGGAGGCGGGTTTCGACTGGAATGCGTTGCTGGCCGAGGCCAATGCCCTGTCTCTGTTCGCCGAGCAAAAGCTCATCGAGCTACGCATCCCCAACGGCAAGCCGGGCACGGAGGGTAGCAAGGCCCTGCTGGCTTATCTCGAACGCCCGCCCGAGGATACGGTGCTGCTGATTATCAGCGGCAAGCTGGATAAAAATGCGCAAAAGGCCAAGTGGTTCAAGGCCGTGGACAAGGCCGGCGTGAACGTGCAGGTGTGGCCGGTGGATGCGCAACAGATGCCGGGTTGGATCGAACAGCGTCTGCGTTCGCGCGGCCTGCAGCCGGAGGCCGGCGCTGCGGCACTGCTGGCCGAGCGGGTGGAGGGCAATCTGCTCGCCGCGGCGCAGGAGGTGGAGAAGCTGGTGCTGTCCTGCGCCGGCGGCGCGCTGAGCGTTGAACAGGTGGAAGAGGCGGTGGCCAATAGTGCGCGCTTCGACGTCTTCGGCCTGGTGGATACGGCCCTGCTGGGTGATGTGCCGCACTTGATGCGCATGTTCGAGGGCCTGCGCGCCGAGGGTGCGGAACCGCTGGGCCTGCTGTGGATACTGGCGCGGGAGATCCGCAGTCTGGCCGACATGGCCGCACAGATGCAGGCGGGTGCACCGCTGGACCGGGTCATGACGCGGGTCTGGGGCAAACGTAAAGCGGCAGTACGCGCCGGCCTGCAGCGTCACAATGCGGTGCGCTGGCAGCAACTGCTGCGCCGCGC
>CAZTPE010000208.1:0-4910 GCA_964614545.1 uncultured Ectothiorhodospiraceae bacterium | reverse complement strand
AAAAGTGCAAGCGCTGAAATGATCCATGTTAGTGGCTGCAAACCAAATTAGGAAGGTCACTGGATTCCGCTATCCGCCGAAACAACTGAAAAAAGCGGCTTCTATTTATTCTGCGCAGCACTCAACGACAACCCCAGCTGATACAACTGTTTCTTCTTCAGACCTGTGATCCTGGCCGCCAGCGCACTGGCCTGACTAAGTGGCAATTCCTCCAGCAGCACACTGAGAATGCGCCGCACCTCGCTGTCATCACCGCCATCTTCGCCGCCCGGCGCACCGGCCAGCAGCAGAACGATCTCACCCTTCTGCTGATCGGCATCATTGCGCACCCAGTCCGCCAGTTCGCCGAGAGGGGCATCCTTCACCGTCTCGAAGGTCTTGGTAAGTTCGCGCGCCAGTACCGCCCGCCGCCCCTCTCCGATCACCGCGGCCATGTCCTCTAACGTCGCCCGCACCCGGTGCGGCGCCTCGTAGAAGATCAGTGTGCGTGCTTCACCCGCCAGGGCCTGCAGACGCTTGCGCCGCGGCCCGCTCTTGGTCGGCAGAAAACCCTCGAAGACAAAACGATCCGTGGGCAGACCGGATACGGACAATCCCGCCATCAGCGCACTGGCGCCGGGCACCGGCACTACGCGGATATCCTGCTCGCGCGCCAGACGCACCAGGTGAAAGCCGGGGTCGCTGACCAGCGGCGTGCCGGCATCGGAGATCAGGGCAAGGCTTTCACCTGCCATAACGCGCGCCAGCAACCGTGGCGCCTGTGCGCGCTCATTGTGCTCATGGAGGGCGATGGTCGCTGTGTCGATGCCAAAATGTGTCAACAGCCGGCCGCTGTGGCGCGTGTCCTCGGCGGCGATCAGATCCACCCCCTGCAGAATCTCCACCGCGCGCGGTGTCATGTCGCCCAGATTGCCAATGGGCGTCGCCACCACGTAAAGCACACCAGCTTCAACCGTCATCAATCTGCGAACTCCTGCTGGCCAACGCTGACCAAGGTTTTATCGCCGCTGCCTGCGGCTGGGTGAGAAATATGAACCAAGTCCGTATACTTGCAATCCGATGACGAATCTTACACAAGCCCACCGCTCCAGGCGCAGAAATCCATCGCGATGCCCGACACCGCGAATGCACATCTTGCTGGCGGCCCTGTTCACGGCCCTGCTGGCCGGCTGCGCCGGCGGACCATCGCCCGCGCCGGAGACCACCCTGCACGCCGAAGATACGGAGCAAACCCAGCCACTGGAAAAAATGGTCCAGCAGGGGCGTTACCTCGACGCCGCGCTGGCCTATTCACGGCTGGCCAACAGTGCTGAATATCCCCAACGCGAAATGTATTCCCTGCGCGCGGCGGAGTTGCTGAGGGACGGCAACTACGTCCCGCAGTCCTTCCAGTTGCTGAGCGAGATCCAGGGCGCCGACCTGGGGCCCGAATTCCATATTCGCCGCGCCCTGCTGACCGCCGACATCGCCCTCACCCGCCAGCGGCCCAACGAGGCACTCGATGTGCTGAACAGCATCACCCTGCAACTGGCCGAGGACGAGCGGGACTTCCGCCGCCGCTACCACCAGCTGCGCGCACGCGCCTTCGAGCAGCTCGGCAACCCGCTTGAGAGCACCCGCGAACACGTCCTGCTGGAGCCCTTGCTCGATGACCCAGCGGCGGTGCAGGCAAACCAGGTCGCCATTCTCGACGCCCTGCAGAAACTAACGCCACAGGCACTGGAGGATCTGGCTCCAGACGAACTCGACGGCTGGCTGGCACTGGCCATCATCGGCAAGGGCGTGGACGACAGTCTGCCTGCCGACGAACTCATTGCCCGCTGGCGCGAGCGGTATCCACTGCACCCGGCCAGTGAAGAGACCATCGCCCGGCTGCTGGCGGCCCGTCCCCAGCCCCTGCACCGACCGGAGCAGATCGCCCTGATCCTGCCCCTGGGCCCACAAGACCGCTACGCCAAGGCCGCCGAGGCGGTGCGCAACGGCTTCTTCGCCGCCTATTACGCACAAACATCCCAGCCGGCGACGAATGCGGCCGCCATCGCCGACAGCGAGGAGCCGCTGGCGGAAAGTGCGGACGCCACCCTGGCGCCGATCCATCTGCGCATCTACGAAGAGGGCCGCACTGCCGAGGCCTTCGACGCCGTCTATCAACAAGCCGTTGCCGATGGTGCTGATTTTATCATCGGCCCACTGGGCAAGGACGCGGTAAACCAGCTGACCACCCGGGAATCGCTGCCGGTACCGGTGCTGGCGCTGAATTATGGCGAAATGAGCGAGGCCCCGCCCCGCAATCTGTTCCAGTTAGGTCTGTCGCCGGAGCAAGAGGCCCGCGAGGTCGCGGAACGCGCCTGGCGGGATGGCCACCGCCGCGCTGCCGTGATCACCCCCTCCACGCCCTGGGGCGACCGCGTCGCCAAGGCCTTCAACGAACGCTGGCTGAAACTGGGCGGCCATGTGGTGGAGGTCCAGCACTACGACCCGAAAAAGAACGATTATTCGCTGCCCATCCGCCGCCTGCTGAATGTGGACGAAAGCCAGGCGCGGCGGAAGTCCGTGCGCCGCATCATCGGCGAAAAGATCGAGTTCATCCCCCGTCGCCGGCAGGACATCGACTTTATCTTCATGGCCGCCTTTTCACGTCAGGCGCGGGTGATCCGCCCCCAGCTGCGTTTTCACCACGCGCCGAAGGTGCCGGTCTACACCACCTCGCACGCCTTCAGCGGCACCGTGGATCCACAGATGGACCGCGACATGGACGGCGTAATGTTCGCCGACATGCCCTGGACCCTGGCCCCGGATGAGGTCGGCCAACACCTCAAGGCGGACATTGCCCGCGCCTGGCCCGGCGCCGCCAAACGCTATACCCGCCTGCACGCCCTGGGCGTGGACGCCTACCGGGTGATCGACCAGCTCAACACCCTGCGCCGTGACCGCAGCAAGCACTTTGCCGGCGAGACTGGCGAACTGTCACTGGACATGGCCAACCGCCTGCAGCGGCGGTTATTATGGGCACGTTTCCAACGTGGAGTGCCGCAGCTGCTGGATACTGCCGAGAATTGAAACAGGATCATCAGGGAGGATGCCGATGGCCGCACACAACGAGGCCGGACGACGCGCAGAGCAGGATGCCTGCGATTATCTCGAACGCCAGGGGCTGCGCCTGGTCGAACGTAATTATGCCTGCACGCGCGGGGAGATCGATCTCATCATGCAAGACCGCGACACGCTGGTGTTCGTGGAGGTGCGCTACCGGCGCAGCCGCCGCTACGGCAGCGGCGCCGAGAGCATCGACTGGCGCAAGCAGGGTAAGCTGTCGGCCACCGCCGCCCACTACCTGCAGGGACACCCCAAGGCGGCACGCCGGCCCTGCCGTTTCGATGTGATCGCCCTCACGGGCCAGGACAACGGACGCGCGCACATAGACTGGATCACCAACGCCTTTCAGGCCTGAACCAAAAAGCGGAAAACCATGCAAACCTCGATCATTACCCGGCTCATCGTTCTACTCGCTCTGCTCCTCCTGTTGGCCGGCTGCGCCGCCACACCATTGACCGACAGCGGCCAGCCCCGGCCCACCCGTTCCGCAACCACCGTGGTTGAAGACCAGCGCATCGAATCCAGCGCCATGGACAAACTCTACAGCGATCCGAAGCTGCAACAGAAGATTCACGTCAACATCACCAGCTACAACCGCATCGTCCTGCTCAGCGGCGAGGCCCTGTCGCAGGAATTGCGTGACCACGTGGTCAATATCGTACGTAACCTACCCGGGGTGCGCCGGGTGCACAACGAGATCCGTATCAAGGATCTCACCGGTTTCCAGTCCCGCAGCCGGGACGGCTGGATCACTTCCAAAATCAAGGCGCGCATGCTGGCCACCAAGGGCTTTGATTCCGACGCCGTCAAGGTCATCACGGAATACGGCACGGTATTCCTGATGGGGCTGGTGACCCGCACAGAGGGTCGTCAGGCAGCAGAAATCGCACGCAATGTCGATGGTGTGCGACAGGTGGTCAAGCTGTTCGAATACGTCAACTGATGCCCGCCGGGATCACCCCTGCCCTGATCGAGCTGTTGGGTGTGGACAATGTGCTCACCGAGGCGAGCGAGCGGCTGGCCTACGGCTACGACAACAGCCGCCAGCAGGCCCTGCCGGCACTGGTAGTGTTTCCCGAGAATCACGCGCAGGTGCAGGCTGTGGTGCGCCTGTGCCATGAGCAACGCACGCCGCTGACGGCGCGCGGCCGCGGCACCGGCACCACCGGCGCCACGGTGCCGCTGGAAAATGCCATCGTGCTCTCCACCGAGCGCATGACGCGCATTCTGGAAATGAACCCCGCCGATCGTCTGATGGTGGTGCAGCCCGGCGTCACCAACCAGGCGGTACAGCAGGCGGCCGCCGAACACGGCTTCTTCTGGCCACCGGACCCCACCAGCGCCGCGGTGTGCACCATCGGTGGCAACCTGGCCTACAACTCGGCCGGGCCGCGCGCGGTGAAATACGGCACCCCGCGCGAAAACACCCTCGGCCTGCGCGCCGTGACTGGCGCCGGCGAAGAGATCCACACCGGCACCCGCACCACCAAGGGCGTGGTGGGCTATGACCTGACTCGCCTGCTAATTGGCTCCGAGGGGACCCTGGCGATCATCACCGAGGCCACCCTCAAACTGACCCCACTGGCCGAAAGCAGGCGCACCCTGCGCGCTATCTATGCCGACATGCACGGCGCCGCACAGGCCGTATCGCGCATCATGGCCCAGCCGGTAGTGCCCTGCGCGCTGGAATTCATCGACGGCCCGGCCATCGACATGGTGCGCCAGCACTCCAGCGCCGAGCTGCCGCAGGGGGCGGGCGCCCTGCTGATGATCGAGATCGACGGCCCGCAGGCGGCGATGGCCGAATCGCTGGC
>CAZTPE010000207.1:2911-4933 GCA_964614545.1 uncultured Ectothiorhodospiraceae bacterium | reverse complement strand
GGGTAGACATCGGGGATGCCGTAGCAGGAAGAGGAAGCGGCATAAACCAGCCGCTTGATGTTTGCCGCCCTGCCGCATTCCAGCACGTTGAAGGTGCCCTGCACATTGGTGGCGTAATAGATGTCGGGGTGTTCGATGGAGGGCACGATGTCGGCCTTGCCGGCCAGGTGGAATACCCAGTCCACGCCATCGAAATGGGGGCGGATGGCCGCCTTGTCGGTGATGTCGGCCTCGACCTGTTGCAGGCCCGGGGCGTCCTTTACCGGCGCCAGGTTTTCCCAGCGGCCGCTGGAGAGATCGTCCAGCGCGATGACCTGATGGCCGTCGCGGATCAGTCGTTCGACCAGGTGGCTGCCGATGAATCCGGCGCCGCCGGTGACCAGTGCCTTCATGGGGTGTTCTCCTTAATGCAGCAAACAAACAGTTTGAGTTGTAGGAGCGGCTTTAGCCGCGAAATGGGGATATTTCTGTCTGTGGTCGCGGCTAAAGCCGCTCCTACAGTTGCTCCTGTACAAGCCGTGTATTGTCTGTTCAATGGCCATTGCTAAATAAAGTTAACGTGCGCCACGCTGTCCGTCGCCAGGGCGTGCAGGTAGCGGTTGATGTCGTCCATACGGCAATTGGTGCGGCAGTCACGGATGTCCAGTTGCTTGCGCACATGCTGGAAGCTGGCCTCACGCCTTTCGCCCTGCCAGATGTCCTTGAAGCCCTGCTCATTGAGGTTGCCGTAATTGAAACGCGGATCCGTCAGATAGGCGCTGCAGCCGTACAGCGAGCCATCCGCCATCACATAGGCCCAGAAGAAGGGGGTGGCGTGACAGCGTGGGTAGCGTTGCTGCTGGGGTTCGTCGAGCTTGCGCATGGTGGCGTCGCGGAAGACGACGTTGAAACCCTCACGGTTCTCCGCGGCCAGTGCTTCGGCCAGCTCGTCCATGGCCGTGTAGCGGGTGTCTTCATAGATGTGGGTGTCGCTGAAGCGGTGCTGGGAATAGGGTTTCACCACCAGGTAGTCGAGGCCGATGTGGTCGCGGCAGAGGCGCGCCAGCTCGACCATTTCGTGACGGTTCTCCGGCAGCAGCAGGGACTGTGCGCCCAGGGTGCAGCGGTGTCCGTGCCGCTCGCGTTGTTCGACCAGGCGTTGCAGGTTGGTGATCACGCGCGGGAAATCGTCGCTGTTGGTGCGGTGGATGTCGGCGTAGGTGTCCGCGCGGCCGGCATTCACCGAGGCCTTGATCCAGGACAGGTGCGGCAGGCCACGGTCGAGAAACTTGTCGGAGACCACCGTGGCGTTGGTGGTGATGGCGGTGTCGATACCGCTGTCGGCGCAGACCTCGATCATTTCCGGTAACTGCTTGTGCAGCAGGGGCTCGCCCTCGCCGGCAAACATGATGCTCTTCACCCCAAGTTCGCCCATTTCACGCAGCCGCGGCGTGATGCGGTCCAGGTCCAGGCGCTGGGCCTGATAACCGATGTAGTCTACCGCGCAGAAGGTGCAGCGGTGATTACAGGCGCCGACGGGGGAGAGTTCCACATACAGGGGATAGATGCTGCGGGCCTTTTGCCAATCGTCACCCGCATCCAGCCATTGCGCGACGCGCCGGGGGTGGTAGATCAGTTTGTGGCTGTCGATGGCGAAGCGATCCGTGCTCGGCGCCATGGGCTGGGCGGGTTTTTCAAACTGGACGAGGGTTGACGATTTCATGGCGCTGATTCGATCTGCTGGGTGGTTTGGGGGGGAATTAGCAGATTGTGTGCCAGTTTGTTTGTTAGTACAGGGGGGCAGCCACTTGTCGTTACTACGTTGCTTGAACTAGTACTCCGTCAAGGTGATAATGCCGGGTTCAGCGCCACAGGGAAGTTATCCTGCAAGGCGCGCTTTCGAAGGCATAGTGGGTCTACGTCAAGAAAGCGTAACGCCGCAGGATGGCTTCCCTGTGGCGCCCGAAGGGCTTGTCTGTCTGCGCCCGCGGACTGTGTTACTTTTTCTCGACTTGGGCCCACCAAGCCTTCGAAAAAGCGCCT
>CAZTPE010000207.1:0-2811 GCA_964614545.1 uncultured Ectothiorhodospiraceae bacterium | reverse complement strand
TGCCGCGAACGCAGACAGACAAGCTGAACCCGGCATTATCACCTTGACGGAGTACTCGTCTGCCCCCATGTCTCAGTCATCGTTAGATACCGACGTCCCCACCGGGGTCCATTTTCAAGCCGAGCTGCCCATT
The DNA here is from genome assembly GCA_964614545.1 of uncultured Ectothiorhodospiraceae bacterium. Classification (GTDB taxonomy): domain Bacteria; phylum Pseudomonadota; class Gammaproteobacteria; order SZUA-152; family SZUA-152; genus DRQN01. Next base: position 2,678 of record CAZTPE010000207.1, on the reverse strand, counting down.
GCCTGGGAGCCGCTGCCGGGGCCGCCTGATGTCGCCGGGCAGGTGAGTGGCAATCTGGCCAATGAGGAATTGCTGGGTAACCTGCTGATCCTCGATGAGGCCATCGCCGAGCCAGAGGAGGATGCGCAGCAGGAACACTGGCGGCGGGTGGAGGCCAAGCTCGACCTGATGCTGAGTCTGCTCGGCGAGATGCTGGCCGGGCAGCGGGGCCTGCCGGTGGCCCGCCCGGTGTGCCTCGGCGGTGAGGTGCTGTGTATCGACGGCATCAGTGACCAACCCCTGCCGGCGGCAGGTGATTGGCTGCGGGTGCAGCTGTACCTGATGCCGAGTATCCCGCGCCCGCTGGTGGTGGCTGCCGAGGTGTTGTCGACCGAGACGCCGAACCGGCTGTTGCTGCGCCTGACGGGTCTGTCGGAAACTACGCAGGACCTGCTTGAACGCTTTGTCTTTCGCCAGCATCGGCGCACCATTGCGCAGGCTAAGAGCCACTCTTCTGAAAAGCGTCCCGCCAAACCACTGGATGAATAGTGAGTTGAACCCGCTTCTTTGCATCCGTGTTCAGAAAAAACAGATAGCTCTCCGTTTTTAAAGACATTTTTCCTTTGCCACCTGTGACAATATTTTGACATATTGGAAATCAGGTGTTTTACTTAGCAAGCGTGGGAAAATTGACGAAGGCCTAGGGGACGTTCTCAATCAATTGACTGTACTGCTTTATTTGATTGAGAACGCTCCCAAGGCCGGCACACGGAGAAAAAAATGCCCGATTCCATGACCATTCTGCTGGTGGAAGACGATAAGCAGCAGCGCGACAAGCTTGCTGCAATACTCGAATTCGTTGCCCAGGAGCCGATTACCATCATCGACTACCAGGCGGCCGGTGATAAGCTGGACGCCGGGGTTGAGGCCATTATCCTGGGTGGTTGCAGCTCCGCAGAGGCACGCAAGATAACCTTTGATGCCCTGCGCAAGGCGTCTGAAAATATACCCATCCTGGTGCTGGTGGCGGAAAACAGCGAGCGTGATCTTGACAAGGACATGGTCAAGCACGCCTTCAGTTTGATCAGTCTCCCCATGCGTTACGCCGAGGTCTCCGACGCCCTGCACCGCGCCCAGGTTTATCGCCTGAGTCAGAAGCGCGGTGGCGGTATGAACCTGGAGCTTTTCCGTAGTCTGGTGGGTAATAGCCGCGGCATTCTTGAAGTGCACAAGCTCATCGAGCAGGTGGCGGACACGGATGCCACGGTGCTGATTCTGGGTGAGTCCGGTACCGGCAAGGAAGTGGTGGCGCGTAACCTGCACTACCATTCCTCCCGCCGCGACAAGCCCTTCGTCCCCATCAACTGTGGCGCCATTCCCGGCGAGTTGCTGGAAAGCGAGCTGTTTGGCCACGAGAAGGGCGCCTTCACCGGCGCCATCAGTGCCCGCCGCGGCCGCTTTGAAATGGCCGAGGGCGGTACCCTGTTCCTCGATGAAATCGGCGATATGCCCATGACCATGCAGGTTAAGCTGTTGCGGGTATTGCAGGAGCGCACCTTCGAGCGCGTCGGCGGCAACAAGGTGTTGACCGCCGATGTGCGTATCGTCGCCGCAACGCATCGCAATCTCGATGAGCTGATCAGCACGGGTAAATTCCGCGAAGACCTGTATTACCGCCTGAATGTCTTTCCCATCGACATGCCACCCCTGCGTGAGCGTATCGACGATGTGCCCCTGCTGGTGAATGAACTGATCGCACGCATGGAAAACGAAAAACGTGGTTCGGTACGCTTTACGCCGGCGGCACTGATTGCCCTGTGCCAGTATCGCTGGCCGGGTAATGTGCGCGAGCTGTCCAACCTGCTCGAGCGGCTGGTCATCATGCACCCGTACGGTATCGTCGATGTGGGTGATTTACCGGTCAAGTTCCGTCCCGCTGGCAGTGCCGAAAACCTGCCACAGGTCACACTGGATCCGCAGTTGACACCCGTGATGCCCCTGCAGCCCTCGCGGTTGCCACGTGAGGGGCTGGATCTCAAGGAGCATATTTCCACCGTCGAGTGCTCGCTGATCAAGCAGGCGCTGGACGAGGCGGGCGGTGTGGTGGCCCATGCCGCCAAGCGGCTGAAGATGCGCCGTACCACCCTCGTCGAGAAACTACGCAAATACGGTCTGCAGCGCAGCGAATCCGTGACGGGAATTTGACCCCTCCTTCGCTTGAATATCCTAACCGGCTGAATAAAAAGGAAAACATTATTTAGGCACGCATTTTGCTCTATCCCGGCTGTCAAGGTACCGCCTGCGGGAAAACCCGCGGCGGACAGCAACAGTCAGAGCGAGGCGTGACGATGGCCCTACAGCAGACCCCACAGATTCAGATTCTGGAGCACTCTTTTCAGGTCTTCGATCTGGCTTCTCCTCGGCGGGAATCCTCTTACCCGCTGCATTCGGTCAGTCAAACACCACCGCCCGTGCCGGACAAGGCACAGCGCCTGCAAGCCATTTTCAATGCCCTGCCGTCCGGTGTTGTGGTGCTGGATGCCTCGGGACGTGTGCAGGACTGCAATCCCGCCGCCATCGAATTGCTCGGTGAACCGCTAACGGGCGAGCAGTGGACCGACATCATCGGCCGCGCCTTTTCTCCCCGCAGTGACGATGGCCACGAAATTTCGCTGGCCGATGGTCGCCGTGTCAGCATC
>CAZTPE010000206.1:0-4978 GCA_964614545.1 uncultured Ectothiorhodospiraceae bacterium | reverse complement strand
AACGGTTCAGATTGTGGTTCGTGCCTCACACAATCTAACCTTATTCGTTGGGCTAGTATCAAGCACTATTCTTCATTAAAAAACTCATCACATTCTTTAACGACAAACTCTGGAATTAATTCATATTTACAGGGGTTAAGCTGGCACACATACTCGTTTTCTATATGGAATGTTTCATTGATATATTTTTTCAGAACATTGTTTTCATGAGTATCATTGATGATTCTGAATATTTGCAGTTTTTCATAGTCACTAAGAGATTTTTGGTAGACTTTGACCATTTCATTTTTGTCTTGTAGTCGTTTAAGAATGGCCTCATAAGTAAAACCAGGAATTTTCTTTTCTATAGATACGCAAGCATTTAGGATATTTTCTTCGGTCATCTCAATATCCTCCTCTCCACTCATATCTATGGGTATCTCTCGCTTATGGAGGAGATTTGAGAGTAGCTGGTATTCTTGTCCTTTGTCGTTTATGGTTTCATAGAAACGGCGTAGATAAATTAATTTTATAATATCTTCTTCATGTACATTAACATTTTCCTCACAAACTTGAGAAAATGTTAATATGTCATTCTTTGTTATTGGAGTCTCGGTTAGTTTACCTTGTTTTGAGCTTAGAAAACTTGCTTTTGGTACAGGAGTAAATGTGTGAGGGAGATTTTTTATTATGTCAATGATAGGTTCAAGGTCATGAGTTAACATTAGGACAGTTTGCCCTTTAAAGGATCTCTTTCCACGAAAAAGCATTTCGATAATTGCAAATTTTTTATTTTTATCAAATGATGAAATGGGGTCATCAAGAATAACCAGATCTGTATTTTTTGATAAGCATTCATACATAAACAGAACTAATGCAAACGCATTTTTTTCACCAAAGCTAAGGTGCTGGTCTCCGCTAGATACAACAACAGATAAATCATGATGCTTTAGTTTCATTTTGTATTCCTCAGCATCACCTTCTATTTCAATAGCATAATTGTATCCTGCAAATCTTAAAAAATTGTTGATTTCAGTTTTGAAAGTTTCAATCGTTTTTCTAATGCCAGCTTTTTGTTGGTTAACCTGCCCTTGTAGAATACCAGCCTTTTTTAAGACTTCATCGAGTGATTCATTAAGTTTGCTTATAATTTTATTGGTATTCTCTGATTTAAGAAAAGGTAAAAGGTCTAAATTAATTCGTAATGATTCGATTTTATCTATTACTTTTTCTACATCACCAAAGGTAAAAAAGGTAATTCCCTTCAGGGCAATCAATTTATTGTTCAGTGTGTCAATCTGCTCCTTCACTTGTTTAAGATAATTAATTTCTTCTTTTGATAAACCAACTTTGTTTTTTGTGATTTTGAAAATATTAGTACTGGTTTCGTCACTAAAATATTGACTGAGTCTCTCTACAACACCTAGTACTTTAGTTAAGTGTTCAATAGCTTTCGCATCATATTCATTGCTAACAAGCTTAATTTCCTCCTTCTTTTGTTCTGTGGAGGAAGTGCAATATGGGCAATTATCAGATAACTCAATAAAGTTGTTTCCTGTTATTTGCCATTTTATCCATTGTACATTTTGATCACTTCTCAAGTAATCAGTATAGCTCTCAAGACCTTTTGGAATGTTCTCAATTTTATTACCTTTTCCAAGACCTTTGCCTATACTTCCAGCTGCTGAATAACCAGATTTTGATTTTCCAAAACAATTACTTAATTCTGATAAATCTGAGATTACTTGGTCTAGATTTGCATCATTTTCAAAAGCATCTTTAATTTTTGATACTATACTTTCAATTTCTTTTATTTTTTTGTCGTATTCTTCATTTTTGATAAATATTTCAAAACTATTTTCTATTAATTCATCTTTTTTGAATACGAACTGTTCTATGTATGACTCATTAAAAACAGAAACTGTTTTTATTGCTTCTGATCCAACAATTGTGGGGGAAATTTTATCAGGATTATTCTCTAAATATTTGAAAGGAATAAGTTCTTTTAACCGTTCAGGGGCTATGCTATTTAATTCAATGGCTTTGGCAATAGTACTTTTTCCTGTTCCGTTGATTCCAAACTTTATATTTAAAAGATCGTCTTCGATGTTTATTGTGGCATCATCAATACTGTTGCAATTAGTAATGTTTAAAATCATAATTGATAATTCCTATTTGAAGCCCAACGTTTGAATTCAGTGGAAAACAGGGGATACGACGGGCTTGTTTGAAACACTGAACGTCGGCAATTAACAATGACATTTCGATAGACCCAACCCCTGATTTTCCACTGCAATGATTTGTTATGCCATTTTTCTCATAATTTTAGTTGGCTAGAGAAGTTTTGGTTTCATTTTTTATGAATGAATTCATTATGTTAAAATAGCCTCCACTTCTAACCTTACCATTTTTACACTGGTTTTTCCTTTTGAGTCAACAGGGTGAATTTGGGAATATTGCTCAATGATGTGGGTTAGAAAATTTTCTCTTTCATTTTCAGGGAGTTGGTCTGTGTATGGAAACCATGTAGTTCTTAACCAACCTTTAAGTTTATCAGTATTCTCATGCACCATGTCTTTTGGTATGAGTTCTATGCGTTTTGCTTTATAACCTGATTGTGGTAGCCACTTTTCATAGTCTTCTATTTTGCAAAAGTTATAAGGGTATACAAATGAAGTAAAATATTTTGCCCACTTATTATCCTGCGTTGCCAGGGTAACTATTTTCAAAATATCTTCTGCATTTCCATAGCCTCCCATTTGAAATAAGATTTTTGACTTGCTATGCAGATTATTTTTTAATTGTATGAGAACAGCTTTATGGTCTTTGACCCAATGAAGAACAGCATTAGAGAAAACAACATCAAATTTTTCTTCAAACGATAATTTAGTTGCATCCATTATGTAAAATGATACATTTTCTCTCTTAAATTGGCTTTTTGCAAGCTCAATCATATCTTTGGATCTATCAATGCCAACGACCTGACCACTATTCAATTTATTGGCTATTGAGTTTGTTATTTTGCCATCACCACAACCAATATCAAGTAGACGCTCATTTCCTTTTAGTGCTAATTTTTCTATTAACTCGTTTGCCCATGATTCTTGAGCTGATGAATTATTTGCGTAATCTTTAGCATTCCATTTGTTGGTTTTCATACTCATATTTTCATGACTTTTAGATTGTTTATTTTGGAGGCATAACGCCCAGGATCAGGAGCGCGCCGTTCAGCGTCTGTTTGCATCCGTTTGATGGCGAGGATTTGCAGCCAAGTATTATATTTATTTTTAGGCGCGCTCCTGATCCTGGGCGATGGCTCCGCGGTAGCGGAGCCATCAAGTTAGTATACAGTTTCCTCATATCTACTATAATATGAGAAAATTGGTAGCTCAATTCTGATATTGGATAATTCGCAACCGAATATCATTCTATAACGATGGATATCCATAAACGGGATAACTCCAAAATGATTCAAATTACAAGAGATTCACAGCAACAGCCATGCCCGGTCAACCCGGGCACAACGAAACATGAAAGTCGTGGTAAGGCCAACACCCTTGGTAGGTGACTTTCATATAAACAAAAAAAGGGAAAGTCTACTTTTGGCTTTGCTACCCTCTTTTTTGACCAGAAAAACAGACAAACAGAGTTATTACCAAAAATTGAATTGTTTTTTTTACTCGCGGGTGCCTTATTATGCCTCTCACCGCGGGCCGTTGAGGCTCGCAGTTACAGCGATCAGCCCCTCAGCCCCTCAGCCCCTCATCCCCTTTTCCAGCCCCTGGTTTGCCGGTTCCACGGACTGCGCCATATGCCATGACCTGTTGGTGGACGAGAAGGGCAGCAACGTCTCCATTAAATCACATTGGCGCAGCACCATGATGGCCAATGCCGCCAATGATCCGCTGTGGATGGCCAAGGTAATCCCCGAGATCCGCCGTAATCCGGCCCTTAAAAAGCTCATTGAGAAGAAATGCGCCACCTGGCATACCCTCTACCCCCTTTGTAGATGCCCAGGGCAAAGTGGCTGGAACTTTTCCGGAACAGACGCCCTACCTTGAGGGGCAGGCCAGCGTCTTCAACTGGCAGGAGACTGACCGTTCACCTGTACAGGTGGCAGTGGCGGAACGTGAAATGCTTTGATTGAATTTGGGTTGGTCATATAACGAGGGCGTATGGCAATACGCCCCTGCGACCGGAGCAGATAGTCATTCTTTGGGGGATTTCACTTCTCCACCTGTTTATTTGGGGGCAATCAGGCGCTGGGCCAATTCACTCACGGCCATGGCGTAACGGTTGGAGTTATTCCACTTGGTAATGGCCTGAAAATTGGGATAGCCAGCCACGTAACGCATGCCGTTATCCGGCAGCTCCAAACCGACAATGGTCAACAGGCGGTTATGGGGTGAAGGCGGAATATCCACCTGCTGAAGTTTGCGTACCTGCTGCCAGGAGATCATCCCCTTACGGCCCTTTTTATAAGCCGCGATGAGGGCCGGGGCCTTTAATTCATGCCCTATATCGGCATAAATCGGGGCTTTTAAAGTCCAGTGAAAATGGTGCAGATAATTGGCGATACTGGCCAGCACGTCGGGCACTGAATTCCAGATATCACGACGGCCGTCATGATCAAAGTCGACGGCGTATTCCCGAAAACTTGAGGGGATGAATTGAGTCTGACCAAAGGCAGCCCCGTAAGAACCGCTGATGGACAGGGGATTCACCTTGTTTTCCCGGCAGAGCAAGAGATAGCTTATCAACTGTTGACGATAGAAGGCCCGGCGGCGGGGGTAGGCGTCAAACATGGTATTTAAGGTCTGAAAAATTTTGAACCTGCCCTGATGACGGCCATAGCGGGACTCCATTCCCCAGACAGCCACCACAATCTGCCGGTCAACCCCAATCTTCTTCTCTATCCGGTTCAGCAGCACCCGATGACGAATTAACATCCGGCGCCCTTCATCAATCATCCGCTGATTAACAAAAATCGGGTAATATT
>CAZTPE010000205.1:0-4989 GCA_964614545.1 uncultured Ectothiorhodospiraceae bacterium | reverse complement strand
AACTCTTTTGACCGATAACCGTTAAAGTTAACCGAGAGGCACGCTTTTTGCGCCGATCCGGTTTAATGCATTGTTAGCCCTGCTTATATTTCATCCAGTTCATATTTCATCCGACTTCTCAATTCATCACGACATTGAAGCACAAACGCTCCTGATTCTTCTGCCCTCTGTTGGCATGGAGAAAGAAGTGTTTGATCGGCCAAAAACTGAGGTGTTGCCATAAACTTCATCATATCACCTGCATCATCCGTTGACTTTTTAACCGCCAATTCAAGCTTATCTAGTAATATATCTATTTCTGGTGACGATATAAGACGAATGCTATTTGTCTCATTGGAGATTTTAATTTGTTCTTCATATAACTCAATAAACATCCCCGCCCCAAGGGGCGGGGTATTTAGAGGAGTTCGCTCGCTACGCATTGCTTAGCGTTTATGCGCCGCAAGCGGCGGGGAATAGAACCCTCAGAGATTCAATATTGGGGAAAAACGTTCTGTAAAAATTTTATGACTCTTACCATGAAATTGATCAAGCATTGAAAAATATTTTGTAAATTGAGTTCTTTTATCCTCGTACTGATATTTCCTTTTTTCTATTTCTAAAGAGTGCTGCTTTTTGAGTTCTTCTGTCTCTGCTCGGTACTTTGCAATAATTTTTTGCTTTTCATCTTCCAATCTTGAAATATCTTCTTTTAAAGCCCTGTTTTTACCTTTGGCTTTTGAATATGCAGTCAGATAAATCGCCAGTATTCCAGATACGAAACTGGCTATTGTCGTAGATATTTCAACCAAATACACAGACTATCCTTTAGGGGCTAACAGTTGTATTGAACGGACGTCGTGAATTTACCGGCTTCTACAGACGTCCGTAGAAGTCGTCCATAGAAATCTCCTTGCCTCACCCACTATTCCACCATTTCCCTCCATCCTAATCAGGATATTCCCCCAATACAAGGAGTACGGCATGGATGTTGAGAAGGAACGTCTGTTTTGGCAAAATCCCATTGTAGAACAAACGTTTACCATGCCCCTCCGCCAATCAGGCCGTAGTATCGCTGGCATGCCGAACGCGATATCACTACACACCCGGGGCTTCGGCTTGCGGCACACGCCCCGGATACGGTTTCCAAATATATTGACGATTTGGGACGACACGGCCAGTTACGTGATAGACAGTTTCAGCAAACGATTATTACATCGTTGAATATTCCTTTTTTCGATATAGCCGGTTCGCCCTGATCCCTCAATTCACCTTGGCCCGGTGATTCCAGGTTTTGGTCAAGCGAAAAGTTCAACTGAGCCAGATATTCATAGCATTTCAGGAACCTGCACCTCCCTTTGGTGAATCGATGCGGGTGCGTTAGTCTGGTAACCCAATTCTGGCGATCACCAAGCCGCATTAGACGTTGTCAGGGCTTTCAGAACACTCAACAGGAGCTGAAACGATGACCGATCTATTCTCCCCCCTCAATATTGGCAGCCTCACCCTGCCCAATCGCGTCGTGATGGCACCCATGACGCGCAATCGTGCCCCGGATACGGTGGCGACCGACTTGATGGCCGTCTACTACCGGCAACGGGCCTCGGCGGGCCTGATCATTACGGAAGGCTCGCAGGTTTCACCGCAGGGGGTTGGCTATCCGGCCACGCCTGGCATTCACAGCGAGGCACAGATCGCGGGCTGGCAAAAGGTCACCGCCGCGGTACGTGGCGCCGGTGGTCGAATCTATATCCAGTTATGGCATGTGGGCCGCGTTTCCCATCCGGATTTTCACCACGGTGAGTTGCCCGTCGCCCCCTCGGCCATCGCCCCGGCCGGGCAGGCCTTTACCTATGAAGGCCTGAAACCCTTCGTCACACCTCGAGCCCTGGAGCGCGATGAGTTGCCGGGTATCGTGGCGCAATACCGGCAGGCGGCCCTCAATGCCATGCAGGCGGGGTTCGATGGGGTGGAAATCCACGCCGCCAATGGTTATCTGCTCGACCAGTTTCTGCGCGACGGCAGCAACCGGCGCGATGACGACTACGGTGGTCCGGTGGAGAATCGCAGTCGGCTGTTGCTAGAGGTGACGACGGCGGTCTGTGAGGCCATCGGCAGCGACAAGGTGGGCGTGCGCATCTCGCCCGTCAACGAGTTCAACGACATGCGCGACAGCGATCCGCAGACCACCTTCAATGACGTCACCGCCGCACTCAGTCCGCTGAATCTCGCCTATCTGCATGTGGTGGAGGTCAACATGGCCGGCGAGACCAGCACCGAGTGCGACATGCAACAGATCCGCGACCGCTTCGCCGGGCCCTACATGGCCAACGGCGGCTACGACAAGGCCCGCGCCAACGAGGCCATTGCCGGTGACCGCGCCGACGCCGTATCCTTCGGCGTGCCCTATATCGCCAACCCGGATCTGATGGCGCGTTTTCAGCTCGACGCCCCCCTCAACGGCGCCGACCCCGACACCTTCTACGGCGGCGATGAAAAGGGTTACACCGACTATCCGTTTCTCGACGAGGCCGAATGAAAGATCGCGCCTGGAACTTGTGACACCGCTCTGCGGTGTCACACATCCCGTGGCGCTCTGCGCCACCTTGGCCGGGGAAGACCATCCACGCCCAGCCCACCACACGGCACAACGAAAAAAGCGGGCCGGATTGCAACACTACATCACCGCCCCAATCTCGGAATAAGTAGAAAAATAACAGCGAGGAACCAAGCCCGTGGACCTGCAAATCGCCCCGCTGCTGTTCCTGGTCATCGACCCCTTCGGCAACCTGCCCTTCATCCTCGCCATCCTCCGCAAGCTGCCGCCCCGCGGTTGCAGAATTTTCTCGGCCAGCGCGGGATTTCCGCCATGGAAAAATTCATGGGCCTGTTGCTCAACCTGGTGGCGGTAAACATGACCCTGCAGGGGATACGAGGGTTTCTGTCCTGACGGGTGCTTGCCCGCCGAGGAGGTGGGGCCGAACGGGTGGGTATCGACCACATGATCCCCATGCTCCCATTTATTGTTATGTAGGAGCGGGCCATGCCCGCGATATTTTCCCCATCGGTGCATGCTGATGTCATGTGGGAGCGGCTTCAGCCGCGAAAGAAACCCGCCAGAATTCGCGGCTAAAGCCGCTCCCACAATGTCCAGAACGACAAGCTCTGTAGTGAGGGAAAAACCATCTCGGGCATGGCCCGCTCCTACTTTTCAGGCTTCAGGAAGTAATCCCTTCACTCCTGGGCCGGCACGCTGACAGGCAGATAACGCAGAAACCAGTCACGCGCCAGCCCGGCGGCCCTCTCCAGGGTGCCGGGTTCCTCAAACAAGTGGGTGGCGCCTTCGACAATGGCCAGTTCCCTGGGGGCACGCAGGTGTCGTGCCGCTTCCTCGTTCATGCCGATCACCGGCACGTCCCGGCCACCGACAATGAGTAGCGTGGGCGCCTGCACGCACGGCAGGTCCTCCAGTACCAGGTCGGGGCGGCCACCGCGGGAGACCACGGCGCGCACGCGCTCGGGTCGTTCGGCGGCGGCATGCAGGGCCGCGGCTGCACCGGTGCTGGCACCGAACAAGCCGAGGGGGAGGTCCGCCAATTCCGCTTGGGCGGCGAGCCAGTCCACGGTGGCGATAGTGCGTTGACCAAGCATGGGGATGTCAAAGCGCAGTTGGGCGGTGATGCTGTCGATGGCGTGTTCGTCCGGGGTCAGCAGGTCAAACAACAGGGTGCCGAGGCCGCCGGCATTGAGCACCTCGGCCACAAAGCGGTTGCGGGAGCTGAAGCGGCTGCTACCGCTGCCGTGGACGAAGGCTACTAGGCCAGCAGCGTTGTCGGGCAAGGTGAGGAAGGCGGGCAGGGTGATCTCACCGGCCAGTACTACAACTTCCTGCACGAAGGGATGGCTTGGGTGTGACACGAGATCCTCCTTTTACACCTTGGGCGATTCAGCTGTAGGGTGGGCACTGCCCACCATTGAGCGCGTCATCAAGATCGTCTGGTGGGCAGTGACCACCCTACGGCCCCTGTAGTTCGTCCAGCAGGGTGAGCACCTCGTCATCCGAGGTCTGGGCAAAGTCCCGGTACCACTGACCGATGGCCATGAAGGACTCCGGCTGCAACGGGCACACCACCTCGTCCACCAACGGTTCGAGGACACGCAGCGTATCCGGCGGCGCCACCGGCACCGCGACGACGATGCAGTCGGGCTGCTGGGCACGCACGGCATCAATAGCCGCATGCATGGTGGCACCGGTGGCCAGGCCGTCGTCCACCAGGATCACACAGCGCCTCTTAAGATCCGGCCACGGACGCTCGCCGCGATAGACCCGTTCGCGACGCGCCAGCTCGCGGCCCTCCGCCTCGGCCACCGCCTCGATGGCCGCCGGGCTGACACTGAGACGACGCACCACATCATCGTTCATCACCCTCACTCCGCCGCTGGCGATGGCGCCCATGGCCAGCTCAGGATGACTGGGCAGACCCAGCTTGCGCACCAGCATCACATCCAGTGGCGCATCCAGGGCACGAGCGACCTCCGCCGCCACCGGCACCCCGCCACGCGGCAAGGCCAGGACGATGATGTCATCGCGTCCGGCATAGGATTTGAGGGCCTCGGCCAAGGCTTGGCCGGCGGCGTGGCGGTTGGGAATGGGGATAGGCAATTCCATAAGGGTGGCCTCCTGTTGCGAATACGGAGTTAATTCCACCCTGTATATGGGGGCTCTTTCGGGAAACCGAACCCATACCGCGACTTGCCTACCGTCCGGCCATTGGCTACCTTGACTACCCAGTCAAGCAAGCGGGGAGGCGAGTGAAAGCCCACGGCGCCACCACTTTTTTGGGCGACTGTACTCAGGTTTGGGCGACTGTACTCAGGCTGCTTTTGTTTTGTGGATATTCATCCAATAGCGAGGCTTTTTCATTGGCCAAGAGCAGGGCATTAAAAGGCGCCAACAAGCTAGTGTAGGTCGTCACTCATTTTGTAACATTAGAATGAGTCCCATTTTTT
>CAZTPE010000204.1:0-4990 GCA_964614545.1 uncultured Ectothiorhodospiraceae bacterium | reverse complement strand
TTTCGTCCGAGGTAAATTCTTCGCTCATGGGTTGTCTCGCCAGGGGTTTGGAATTATGGCGTTTATCATAGCGCAGCTTGCCTGCCGTAGGAGCGGGCCATGCCCGCGAAAACAAAACAGGATTTACCGCAAAGGATGCAAAGAACATAAAATCGTGAATGTGTCTTGAATGACATTTGCGTTTATTCGCGCCATTTGCGGATTTGTTGTTGAATGTTTTCGCGGGCATGGCCCGCCCCTACCGACCCTTGCGGCAACCACGTGCCCGCTGCAGCACCTTGCCGCCGAAGCGGGCATTGATGTCATCGGCAAGGCGATCCACGGCCTCGCACTCCGCCGCATCGGCAAACAGGTCACCCTGCCGACCACTATCCGCGCCTTCATCGAAGCCACTCACGCCCATCCCCAGCAGGCGCAGCGGCGGCATACCCTGCGCCAGCTCGCGCTCCAGCAGCCGTGACACCGTTTGCCAGATGGCCTGGGTGGCATCGGTGGCGCCGCGCAGGCTGTGGGCGCGGGTCACGGTGCGGAAGTCATCGAAGCGCAGTTTAAGCTGCACGGTGCGGCCGCGCTTGCCGTGGCGGCGCAGGCGCCAGGCCACCTGCTCGGTGAGGTCGAGCAGCACCGCGCGCAGGATGTCCGGGGCATCGATGTCGCGGGCAAAGGTGGTCTCGTGGGAAATGGATTTGGCCTCGTGCTCGGCCACCACCGGGCGCTCATCGATGCCGTGGGCCAGACGCCACAGCTGCTGGCCGTGCTCACCGAACTGCCGCCGCAAGGTCTCCGCCGGCTGGCGGCGCAGGTCAGCGATGGTGTGGATGCCGCGCTTGCGCAGCGCCGCCTCGGTGACCCGGCCCACGCCCCACAGGTGCGACACCGGCAGCGGATCGAGAAAGGCCTGCACGGCGTCGGCGGCCACCTCGACGAAGCCGTCCGGTTTGTCGAGATCCGAGGCGATCTTGGCCAGAAACTTATTCGGCGCCACGCCGGTGGAGACCACCAGTCCCAGCTCTTCGCGTACCTCGCGCTTGATGCGTCGGGCGATCTCCGTCGCCGGGCCGAACAGGCGCTCGCTGGCGCTTACGTCGAGAAAGGCCTCGTCCAGCGATAAGGGTTCGATGAGGGGCGTGTAGCGGGCGAAGATGGCCTGAATCTGCCGCGATACCTCGGCGTACAGCGACATGTGCACCGGCAGCAGCACCAGCTCCGGGCAGCGTTTCAGCGCCGTGCTGGTAGGCATGGCGCTGCGCACGCCGTATTGGCGCGCCGCGTAGCTGGCGGCGGCGATCACACCACGGCCCTCGGCCGAACCGCCCACCGCCACCGGCCGGTCGCGCAGCTCCGGGCGCTCGCGGATCTCCACCGAGGCGTAGAAGGCGTCCATATCGGCATGGATAATCATGGGGAGATGTTACCGCAGTGGCAGGGCGGACTTCAGGTAAAATACCTCGCTACCCCCGTCGACGCCGAGTATCGCCCCGCATGTTCCAGTTCACCGAATTGCCCCCCCTGTCGCTGTACATCCACTTCCCGTGGTGCGAGCGCAAGTGCCCCTATTGCGATTTCAATTCCCACCAGCCCCGTGGTGCGGTGCCGGAGCGGGAATATATCGACGCCCTGCTGCGCGATCTGGCCGACGATCTGCCGCGCGTGTGGGGCCGTGCAGTACAAACGGTGTTCATCGGCGGCGGCACCCCCAGCCTGCTGTCGGTGGAGGCGGTCGACCAGCTGCTGTCCGGCCTGCGCGCCCTGTTGGCGCTGCGCCCCGATGCGGAGATCACCCTGGAGGCCAACCCCGGTAGCGCAGAACAAGCGCGCTTCAGCGAATACCGCGCCGCCGGCATCAACCGCCTGTCCATCGGCGTGCAGAGCTTCAGCGACGACAGCCTGCAACGCCTGGGCCGCATCCACGGCCGCCGCGAGGCCATCGCTAGCGCCGAGATGGCGCATGCCACCGGCTTCGACAATTTCAATCTCGATCTGATGTTCGCCCTGCCGCAACAGAACCCGGCGCAGGCCGAGGAAGACGTGGCCACCGCCATCGCCCTGGAGCCCACGCACATTTCCTATTATCAGCTGACGCTGGAGCCCAACACGCGCTTTTTCGCCCAGCCACCCACGCTGCCCAACGATGACAGCGCCTGGCACATCCAGCAGCAGGGACAGGCACTACTGGCCGAGGCTGGCTATGGGCAATACGAGGTCTCCGCCTATGCCCGTGAGGGCCGGCGCTGCGCGCATAACATCAATTACTGGCAGTTCGGTGACTATCTCGGTATCGGCGCCGGGGCCCACGCCAAGCTCAGCGACGCCGCGCAGCAGAACATCACCCGCATCGCCAAGCGGCGCGGGCCGCAGGATTATCTGGATGCAAATCGTGTGGAACAGCGGGTACAGAGCGAACGCACCGTCACGCGCAATGAGGTGGGGCTGGAGTTCATGATGAACGCCCTGCGCCTGACAGAGGGCTTTGCGCCGCCACTGTTCGCCGCCCACACCGGCCAGCCGCTGACACTGATCGAGACTCCACTGCGGATGGCCGAAGAGCGGGGCCTGCTGGACTGGTCCGTGGACAACATCCGTGCCAACGAAAAGGGGCGGCTGTTCCTCGATGATCTGCTGGGTATTTTTACCGACGTGGCGAAAGGACGGTAGCGAGCACTCCTGATATGCTCAATGGAAGAAACTACACTCTGGGAGGGAACACCATGTGCCGCCAACTACAAATTGCCGGCCTGATCCTGCTGCTTCTGGGCAGCGCGTCCGCACAGGCCTTCAACAATCAGCGCCAGGCCTTTATCGTCGGCCTGGGCATCGGTTATCACGGCACTGACCTCGATTTCAGCCATACGGGCAATCCCACCGAGACCGCCAGCGTCGCCGGCCTCGCCACCTCGGTGCGCATCGGCATCGGCCTCAGCAACCAGTTCACAGTGTATTATCTGAGTGAAAACAACTGGTATAACCGCGGCGGCGACACCTGGTCCCTGGGCCTCAACGGCCTCGGCGCAGCCTATTACTTCTCGCCCCGGGCGCGTTCCGCCTACCTGCACTACGGCTATGGTTACAGCTACAGTTCGCTGTCCCGGGAGAGCGGCACCGACAGCAGCAAATTCGGCAATGCTTACATCCTCGGCGCCGGCTACGAATTCATGCCCCACATCAGCCTCGAGGCCAGCTACCTGCGTGCCAATCTGAAAGATGCCATCGACAGCCCGTACCCCGCACGCACCACCAGCTGGCGGCTAATGCTGAACTACCTGTTTTACTGAGTCATCTGCGGCACGGATCCGCCCCTGTCCAGCACCTCCAAAGCCTTCTTGGCCTTGGCGTGGCCGCGCGCGGCGGCCGTGGTGATCCAACGGATCGCCTCCTTTTCGTTACGCGGCACGCCCTGCCCGTAGTAGTACATATACCCCAGTACATACTGCGCCTGCAGGTGGCCGCGTCCGGCCAGGGCGCGCATCAGACCCGCCGCACCGGCATAGTCCTTCGACAGATAGAGAAGCTTGGCGCGCTCAAACAGTGCCGCAGAGACCTCTTCCGGGGGCACCTTTCTCGTTTCCGGCTCGACCGGCACGGTGGTGCACGCGGGCAGTCCCAGAACAGTAATCAGCAGCGCCGGGATCAGCAGGCGAAGACGGGGTGGCAAGGGAAATGACATGCGCCCATAATAACGCCACTTTCCCGCTGGCCGATAGTCAGCCCCCAGGCGGATATCCTCAATAAATCCCGCCTGCTGCCGCAAAGACACACCAGAAGTCGGGAAACTGGCGCTCATCATCTTTGGCATACGCCACTGACGCGCACCAGTGACATCATCCATCCGAGCGGCCTATGCCGCATCAGACAGGAGCATGAAATGGCATCGCGGACAGAACAGATCAACGGGATACTACAGACACTGAAAAGCGACATGTCCGATGTTGTCGCCAGCGTGCTGGTATCGATAGACGGCCTGGTGCTGGCCAGCCAGCTGCCGCCGGACATCAGTCAGGAAAATATCGGCGGCGTGGTCGCCACCCTGTTGCAGCTTACCCAGCGCGCCGCATCGGAGCTGCGCCAGGGTGGCATGGAGCAGGTCATGATCCAGAGCGAGCACGGCTTCTCCTTCATCCTCGGCGCGTCGGAGTCCACCTTCCTCGTCGTGCTGTCGAAGAAGGGCAGCACCCTGGGCCTATTGATGGCCAACGCCAAAAACGCCGCACGCGATATCGCGGAAATCATGTAAGGGGATGACGATGGGTTCAACAGTGCTTTTCGATAACGGCGATCACAAGAACATCCTGATCGAAGACTTCAACTCCGGCCTTGCCGTGCAGGCCAACCAGCACCTCATCATCCACAACGGCGAAGGCATGATTCTCGATCCCGGTGGACACAAGGTATTCAACAAGGTCGCCAGCGCCACCAGCAGCCTGCTGGGAGACGGCACGCTGCGCTACCTGTTTCTCTCCCACCAGGACCCGGACATCGTCGCCGCCACCAACGGCTGGCTGATGACCACCGATGCCGACGCCTATATCTCCGCCCTGTGGCAGCGCTTCCTGCCACACTTCGGCATCGACACCTTCGTCGAGGATCGCCTCAACCCCATCCCCGACGAAGGCATGATGCTCAATCTCAACGGCGTCGATCTGAGTGTCATCCCCGCCCACTTCATGCATTCCTGCGGCAACTTCCAGGTCTACGATCCGATCTCCAAGATCCTCTACAGCGGCGACCTGGGCGCCTCGCTGGGCATGGATTACATTGAAGTCAGCGACTTCGACGACCACCTGCAATACATGGCAGGCTTTCATCAGCGCTATGTCGTCAGCAACAAGGTTCTGCGGCTGTGGGCGGCAATGATCCGCGACCTGGATATCGAAATCATCGCCCCGCAGCACGGCGCCCTGTTCAAGGGCAAGGAAATGGTCACGCGCTTCATCGACTGGTGCGAGACCCTCGAATGCGGCATCGACCTGATGGACGATGTCTACAAGCTGCC
>CAZTPE010000203.1:0-5050 GCA_964614545.1 uncultured Ectothiorhodospiraceae bacterium | reverse complement strand
CCAGTTCATCAACCAACTCTTCATCGCTCACCTTGTGATCCGGCTTGCCACCCACGTAGAGCAGATTGGGCTCGCCGCCGGTGAGACCGATGTCGGCTTCGCGCGCCTCGCCGGGGCCGTTGACCACACAACCGATCACCGCCACATTCAATGGTTCGAGGATATCTTCCAGCCGTTCATCCAGGGCATTGGCGGTGCTCACCACATCAAAGCACTGCCGCGAGCAGGAGGGACAGGCGATCAGATTGATGCCCTTGGCGCGCACATGCAGGCTTTTCAGAATGTCGAAACCCACCTTGATTTCCTGCACCGGGTCGGCGGCCAGGGAGACGCGGATGGTATCGCCGATACCCTCGGCCAACAGCATGCCCAGGCCGATGGCGGACTTCACCGCGCCGGCGCGCGCACCACCCGCCTCGGTGATACCCAGGTGCAGGGGCTGCTCGATCTGACTCGCTAACTGCCGATAGGCGGCGACGGTCATAAAGACGTCCGAGGCCTTGAGGCTGATCTTGAAATCCTGAAAATCAAGGCGATCGAGGATGTCGATATGACGCAGGGCGGATTCCACCAGCGCCTCAGGCGTCGGCTCGCCGTATTTTTTCTGCAGATCCTTTTCCAGAGAACCGGCATTGACGCCGATGCGGATGGGAATACCCTTGTCACGTGCCGCATTCACCACCGCACGCACACGATCCTCGCGGCCGATGTTGCCGGGGTTGATGCGCAGACAGTCCACACCCAGCTCGGCCACACGCAGGGCGATCTTGTGATCAAAATGAATATCGCTGATCAGCGGCAGATTGACCCGGCGCTTGATCTCGCCGAAGGCCTCGGCGGCCTCCATGCTGGGCACAGAAACACGCACCATGTCGGCGCCGGCACGCTCGAGTGCCTCGATCTGCGCCACGGTGGCGGCGACATCGGTGGTTTCGGTGTTGGTCATGCTCTGCACCGAGACCGGCGCGTCACCGCCCACCGGCACATTGCCCACCATAATCTGCCGCGATTTTCGGCGTTGAATCATCTGATATTCGGGTTTATGCATAGTCACATACTAATTTTCGTTAGCCGTCTCGCCGCCCACGGAAAAACGCGCCAGACGTCGGCCCTGGTATTTACCCAGATCCACCGCCTCGCCATCCAGTAAAATCCTTACCCCGGGAACGTACCCCAACACCACGGCAAAAGGCGCCACGCCGTGCAGGGTATGGGTCTGTCCTGCACGCGCCAGTTGGTGAATCAGACGTTCTCCGCGGGCATCATGTACCTCAACCCAGGAATCATCCTGAAAATACAGGCTCAACTCATCCCGACTGTCTACGGTCATCGCATCTTCGGAAGCTGCCTGTTCGTCAGCTGGCGAGGCTGATTGAGTATCTGCTTCGACAAGTTCGAGCGAAAGATCTTCATCCGCGCTAACCGTGTCCGGGGCCGGCTCATACTCATCCTGATCAGGAATAGCCAGTGTCTGCTCCCCAATACCGGCGCTTTTTTCCAGCGGAATCTCCAGTGAAGGTTCCGGCAAGACATTCTGTTGCATGGGTTTCTGTGGCAAAGGCTTATGCACAACACTCTCTTGCGGCGCTTTTGCCAGCTGCAGATTTCCACTTTTCACCATCCACAGCACCACCGCCACAATGGCCAGAATGAGTAATACCGATCCGATCAGGCGCAGGGGGCGTCCCCGGCGTCTGCCATTCTTCCTGGAAAAAGTACCAGTCCGACCGGCGCTGAGCCGTGCCAAACCACCATCACCCGCAGTGGACGCCAGCATTGCCGGACGGGTGTCAAGATGGCCCAAGCCGGTAAATCCTGGAATCAGTTCATCCGCCGGCAAACCGACGATGCGTGCATAGGCACGGATATAACCCACGGCAAATACCGGCGCACCCACCCTGACAATCTCGTCAGCTTCCAGCGCTGCCACCTTGTCAACATTGATTCGTATCCGTTCAGCCACATCCTGCTGGCTCAACTTCAGGGCTTCTCTCGCCAAACGCAGACGTTCCCCGGGTACCGGTGCCGTCCCGACCTCTGTCTCAATTTGCCCGGGCGTGCTCACCGCTGCCTCGCCTCCATGTCGAGCAACAAACCCAGTTCATTGGAATCGGGAAAGTGCCGGCTCAGCTGGTTGGCGTACTCGCGCACAGCCTCCTCATCACCCAGTTGGGTCTCGATCTGTATGCCCAGCCACAGGCTGCTGGCGGTATTCGGCGCCACCGCCTGATAACGCTGCAGGTAGGCGCGGCCGCTCATGAAACGCTGGTTATCCAGGCTGATCTGCGCCATCCGCAACAGTGCGACCGGCAGACCCGGGTCG
This sequence comes from uncultured Ectothiorhodospiraceae bacterium, assembly GCA_964614545.1. Taxonomy (GTDB): domain Bacteria; phylum Pseudomonadota; class Gammaproteobacteria; order SZUA-152; family SZUA-152; genus DRQN01. Next base: position 2,727 of record CAZTPE010000203.1, on the reverse strand, counting down.
ATTTGCAGTGCCCGGCGAAGATATTTTTCGGCCTTCTTGAGGTCGGGCTTCTGCATCGCGCAGACACCAAGGTTCTCGAAGGCACTCGCCGGCGTCCGGTAATTACGGCTTTTCAAGGCAATCAGGAAATGTTTTTCCGCCTCATCAAATTTGCGCGCCTGGCAGAGCATCACCGCATAATTATTGTGTGTCCGGCCATCCTCCGGTTGCAGTGACAGGGCACGCTGAAAATGTTCATCGGCCAGATCGAGTTCACCCTGGCGTTGGTAGACCAGGGCGATGGTGCCGTGTGCCGCTGCGTAGTCGGGCTCCGCCTTCAGCGCCTTCTGCAACTTTCCCAGGGAGGCCTCGATACGGCCCTGCTTCAGATAACCAATAGCGAGGTGCAGGTTGGTCTCGGCGAGCTTCTGTGTATCAATTTCTTCCTTCACACCGCCACCGCAAGCGGCGAGAAAAAAGCTCAGTACGAAAACGACAAGCAAACGAAGCAACATATCAGCCCGTCGCCTCCCGGGGCAGATTCCGTTTGGTGCGATCCATCACCTTGCCCACCAACTGCCCGCAGGCGGCATCGATGTCATCGCCGCGCGTCTTGCGGGTAATGGTAATCAGCCCGCCTTGTTGCAGAATGTCGCGGAACCGATCAATACGCTCCGGTGTGGAGCGCCGGTACTGTGTCTCGGGAAAGGGATTAAAGGGAATCAGATTGACCTTGGCCGGCACGCCACGCAGCACCTTGACCAGCTCGCGGGCATGCCGGTCCGCGTCATTCACGCCGTCGAGCATGACATATTCCACGGTGATTTTACGGCGTGAATCGAGGCTGCCGATGTAACGCGTGCAGGCATCCAGCACCTCGCGAATGGGATATTTCTTGTTCAGCGGAACCAGTTCATCACGCAACTTATCATTAGGTGCATGCAGCGACAGCGCCAGTGCCACATCGCTGGTCTGCTTGAGTTTCTCCAGCGCCGGCACCACACCGGACGTGCTCAGGGTCACGCGGCGCTTGGACAGCCCGTAGGCGAAATCATCCATCATCAGATCCATCGCCTTGACCACGTTGTCGAAATTGAGCAGCGGCTCGCCCATACCCATCAGCACCACGTTGGAGATGATGCGCTCACCCTTGGGATCACGCCCCAGTGCCTTGTTGGCCACCCACACCTGGCCGATGATCTCGGCCACGCTCAGGTTGCGATTGAAGCCCTGACGGCCGGTGGAACAGAACGAACACGCCAGCGCGCAGCCCACCTGCGAAGACACGCACAGGGTGCCGCGACCGCGCTCGGGGATGAACACCGCCTCTACCGAATTGCCGCTGTCCAGGCGCAGCAGCCACTTGTGCGTGCCATCGGCAGAGACCTGATCGATGACCACTTCCGGCGCACGGATCTCGGCATGCTCTGCCAGTTTGGCGCGCAATGCCTTGCCAAGATTGGTCATCTCGTCGAAGTGGGTCACGCCATACTGATGCAGCCACTTCAAAACCTGCGTAGCGCGAAAGGCCTTCTCCCCCCTGGCGAGGAAGAAGGCCTCCATATCGGCTCGATTCAGATCGAGCAGATTGATCTTGTCGGTCATCTCACGTTACACCGGTTACCGCTTGCCGATGATGTCAACGAGTGCGCGGGCACAGCTCGATGTCTGCGAAGAAATACTTGATTTCCTGCGCCGCAGTCTCCGGGGCATCGGAACCGTGCACGGCGTTTTCGTCGATGGAGCTGGCGAAATCGGCACGGATAGTCCCCTCGGCGGCCTCGGCCGGGTTGGTGGCACCCATGATTTCACGATTCTTGGCAATGGCATCCTCGCCTTCCAGCACCTGCACCACCACCGGACCGGAAATCATAAAGTCCACCAGGTCGTTGAAGAAGGGCCGCTCGCGGTGCACGGCGTAAAAGCCCTCTGCCTGCTCGCGGGACAGGTGCATCATCTTGGAGGCAACGATCGTCAGTCCGGCCTTCTCGAAACGGCTGTAGATCTTGCCAATGATGTTCTTGGCAACGGCGTCAGGCTTGACGATGGAAAAGGTTCTTTCGATGCTCATTCTCGTAAAACTCCGATGTAATCCAGAAAATTGTAAACCGCCTATTGTACTTGAGTTGAGCCGTAAACCCCTAATCCCGGGCGAAAAAATCAATGAATCCGGCCACCCCACTTAAGCCAGCTTTAAGACCTGCCAACTATGCTCAGACCAAACGCCACACAAAAGGAGTCTGTCATGGCCGCTACCAGCCCCTCCACCCGGCACGCATTCCTGTCCGTTCCCCTGCTGCTGTTGCTGCTGCTGGGCATCCCCCAGCTGGCCAGCGCCAACCCAGTATTCGCCCGCCAGTACGGCATGAGCTGCATCACCTGCCACGCCGCCTTTCCACGCCTCAACAGCTTTGGCCAGCAATTCGTGAAAGACAACATCCGCCTGCCCAACTGGCGCGAGCAGACCGGCGTCGACACCGGCGACGAGCAGCTGGTGCTACCCAAATTCCCGCCCCTGGCCATTCGCACCCAGGCTTACTATCAGGCCCGCCAAGCCGAGACCAGTGGCAGCGGCAGTGCCAACAGCGACTTTCAGACACCTTACCTGATCAAGCTGCTCTCCAGCGCCCCCTTGTCCGAAAACATCAGCTACTACTTCTACGGCATCATGGCGGAGAAAGGCGGGAACGGTGAATTCATTGTCGAGGACGCCTGGTTCAGCTACGACGACCTGTTCGGCAGCAAGGT
>CAZTPE010000202.1:0-5053 GCA_964614545.1 uncultured Ectothiorhodospiraceae bacterium | reverse complement strand
CCTTGATCGAGCTGGGAACCCTGCTGGACAAGATGGGCGACCGGGAGACCGCCTTGTCTTGTTACCGGGAGGCGCTGCGCCTGGCACCCTGCTGTGAACCGCCGGTGGCCGCCGAAGTCGATGTGGTGGAGCATGTTCCGCCGGCCATTGAGGCGCCGGAAGTCGTCAAGCCGCTGGATGCTGTCAGGGCGTAATTCTACCCGTTCTGCACCTGACCATTCAGCCGCCGGCCTTCGGCGCCTGAAATTCAAACGCATCGGAATAGAAATGCGCTTCATCGAGGCCCCGCTCACGGAAGGCCGCGAAGGCGGCCCTGACCATGACCGGCGGGCCGCAGACGTAGACATCGAAGGTCGAGAGATCTTCGCCTCTTGCCGCCAGATCTGCGATCACCGCCTCGTGCACGTAGCCCTGCGCTCCCCGCCAGTGCTTTGATGCCTCGGAAAGCACGGGCACATAGCGGAAGTCGGGGTGTTCCTGCGCCCATTTTTGCGGCAACGCATCCAGATACAGATCCCCTTCGCCACGCACGCCCCAATACAGCCGCATGGACTGTGACATCCCCTCGGCAAAGGCATGTTCGAGAATGGATTTCACGGGCGCAAATCCGGTGCCGCCGGCAACGAACAGCAGCGGCCGTGTGGAATTCTCGCGCAGAAAGAAATTACCGTGCGGCCCCTCGAGGCGCAGCACGTCTCTTTCCCGCAGCTGGTCGAAGATGTAGCCGGTGAACTCCCCGCCCTCAACGTGACGGATGTGCAGCTCCAGCAAATGGTCGTTGAGCGGCATGTTGGCAATGGAAAAACTGCGCCGGCGGCCGTCCTTCATTAATATATCGATGTACTGCCCGGCGAGGAATCGCAGGTGCTCGTCCTGTGGCAGCTTGAGGTAGAGCCGCATCACATCGTCGGCCAGCTGTTCCTTTGTCTGCACCAACACGGGCAGGGTCTTCACCGTCAGATTTTCCACTGCGGCAATCTCTTTGACCTCAATGATCAAGTCGGAGGCGGCGCGCGCTTGGCAGAAGAAAGTCGTACCGCGCGGCATGTCCTTGGCAGCCGGAGGTGCCGGGCGATCCGTGTCATAATTCAGCTCACCCTCGAGCAACTGTCCCAGACAGGCGCCGCAGCCGCCGCTTCGGCAGCCATAGGGAAAGGCGTGGCCGTGACGCAGGGCGGCATCGAGAATCGTCTCATCGGGCTCGATGTCAAAATGATGCCCACTGGGCTCGAGATATACGGTAAAAGACATTTTGATGGGCGACCAGACAGAGTGGAACAGAGATGTGATTATGCGTGAAGCGAACAACGAGAACCACCGGTGAATCCCGTATTGATCGTCGGCTGTGGTGACATCGGCCAGCGTGTAGCGCGTCAGTACCGAGCGCAGGGTCTCAGTGTGCGGGGGCTGGCGCGCAGTGAAACCAGTGCGGCGCGACTGCTTACCGGGGGCATTGAGCCCGTGTCCGGTGATCTGGCGGATGGCACGACACTGAAGGATCTGCCAACGGCAGAGGCCGTTCTTTTCTACTTTGCGCCGCCACCCGGGCAAGGAGAGCGTGACCCCCTGCTGCAGAATTTTCTTGCCGCCATCGACGCCGCACGACTGCCGGCGAAGCTGGTGTTTATCAGCACCACCGCTGTGTATGGCGACTGCCATGGCGACTGGATCACCGAGGCGCAGGTGGCAGAGCCGCAGACCGCCCGGGGTCGGCGGCGGCTGGATGCTGAAAACACCCTGCGCCGCTGGGGCAAAGAAACGGGCGTGCCCTTCGTCATCCTGCGCGTCGGTGGCATTTACGGCCCTGGACGTCTGCCTGTGGCGCGGCTGGAAAAGGGCCTGCCTATTATAGATCTGGCCGATTCGCCCTATACCAACCGCATCCACCAGGACGACCTCGCCCAGGTATGTGTTGCCGCGGCGGAAAGGGGCATCCCGGGTGAAGTCTACAATGTCGCCGACGGCCACCCCGGCACCATGTCGCAATACTTCATCGATGTCGCCAAGGCCCTGGGCCTGCCGCCGCCGCCCGCCGTATCGCGCGCCGAGGCGGAAAAGGTCATGAGCGCCGGCATGTTGTCCTATCTGCAGGAGTCCCGCAGGCTGGATAATCGAAAGATGCGCGAAGAACTGGCTGTCGAATTGCACTACCCGGATCTGTCTGCTGGCCTGGCCGCCCTGAAAAGGAATTAATCCTCGTTTATGAGTCCAAGTAGGAGCGGCCCCTCAGGCCGCGAAGACAATGGTAGATAATCCTTCGCGGCCCAAGGGTCCGCTCCTATAATAATAATCAGCGCTCAGCACAAACCACCAAGACAACAACACAGAGGATAAAATGAAACTTACCCGATACCCACTCCCGGCCCTGATACTCAGTGCACTACTTATTTCCCCTGGTCTCACCCTGGCCGAAGAGAGCCTCTGGGACAAGGCCAAAGAGAGTACAAGCAAAAGCTGGGAAGCCACCAAGAAAGGCGCCGAAGAGGCCGCCGAATGGAGCAAGGAAAAATCCGCCGACGCCTGGGACGCCACCAAGGAAGGCGCAGCCGATGCCAGTGAATGGACCAAGGAAAAGGCTGGCGAGGCCTGGGATGCGACCCGTGAAAGTACGGCTGAGGCTCTCGATGCCCTGAAGGGGAGGGATGAGAAATCAGCCGAGGAGGCTCAGCGGGATAGCCGGATTATTTGAAGTCATTCCGAGAGGTGGTTGGTAGCCTGGATGAAGCGCAGCGTAATCCGGGATGAGGTGGATGAATGTCCCGGATTGCGCTGCGCTTCATCCAGGCTACTGACTGTTCGAACGCAATTTTTTATTCAGTTTTGTTACGGCCTCTTCCCAGTTTCGTCCGTCAAATTCAATCACTTCATACGACGCTAGATCCAAATCATTAATTGATTGAATTGATTAATTGATTGGGGTCAGAATTGATTGGAATTGATTGGAATTGATTGGTGAATTGATTGGGGTCAGTAATTGATTGAATTGATTGGGGTCAGGAATTGATTGGGGTCAGTGTAAAAACTAAGAATAATTGGGGCCAGTAAAAACTTATTTTTCACATAAGTACCACTAGTGGCTTTGGGAACCTCTGAATAAGTACTTTTCGTCACTCCGGCGAATGCCGGAGTCCAGTGAATGTAGAGGGTGACTGGATTCTGGCCTTCGCCAGAATGACTCAATCAGAGTTTCTCCTTAATGTCTGGCACTAAACTGTCCCGTACCGGGTATCTCTAAAGTAGCTCAGTCAGCCAGAAAATTAAGCGGTGTTTACCGGGGCTACTTTTGCTTTATCAACGGCCCGCAACGATCCATCATCCAGTATTTTCAAAGTGACAAATGTTTTGTCGGGTTTGCGAGTGATGGCAATTTCTTGGACTTCGGGGTTATAACGGTAATCGAGGTAGCAGTGGTCGCGGGGATTGGAGAGAATCTGTGGGGTGAAGATAACACCGATATCTCCCTTGCAATGGGCGGAGCGGGTAATGAGCCCGGGGTGGCCTTCGCGGTGCAGGCGCTGGCCGATCTGTTGGCTGAGGCTGTATTCTCCGGGAGTGGCTAACTGGGGATAGTCGGCCAGTTTGGGACGGAAATCGAACAGCAGGCCGTCGCATTGAACCTGGAAGATGCGGCGTTCGCCGATGATGGTTTTTGGCCGTTGCTGGAAGTCGGCGTCGTGGAGGAATTGCAGCCAGTGGTGGGTGGTTTCGAAGATGCTGGTTTCGAGATTGTCGGCGCCGTACCAGACGCCGAAGTTGCCGTTGGAGTAGCGGCTGCGGGTCCAGTTTTCAAACGGGTAGCGGATGGCGGCACAGTAGCGGGCCTGTTCGAAGGGGCGGTTGATGATGGGGGTGTCGCCGAAGTCGAGTGGCTTGGCGGCGAGTTCGGCGGCGATGGCGATGTGCCAGTCGCTGGGTTGGTCGCTGATATCGTCGAACAGGTTTTGCGATTCACGCAGGCTGACGATGTTGCGCAGCCAGTCACCGTGGTAGTCGGTGCTGCAGAGTTCGCTGAGGAAGTGGTCGATCACTGGCCGCGAACCTGATCCAGATAGCTGCGCAGCATGAGCAGGCCGGCAAAGCCGTGCTGGCGTACGACCTGCACGGGGGTGAGGTTGTCGAAGGCGTGGTTGGGTGCGCGCATCCAGGCGTAGGCCAGTTCGCGGTTGTGGGGGAACAGCAGGCGCAGGGATTTATGGATGCTGAGCAGGTGGCCGACGCGATCCAGCAGGTCGCGGTTGCTGCCCAGGGGCTGGCCCTTGCGGTAGCGGGCGAGGGTGGTGCGGCTGCCGGCGTCGAGACCGAGCAGGTCCAGTTGCTCTTCGTTGCCGAGCTGCCAGTGCTGAAACAGCTGCATGATCATGCGGGCGAGGCCCTGGCGGCTTTCTTTGTTGTGGATATCCGGGTTGGAGGCGTGGGTATCTTGGGGTGTGAGCAAGGCCATTTCGGGCTCCAGTTGTAACATCTGTTACAGTATATAGCCCATATGTTGCGTAATTGCAATGTGGGGATTCGCGGCTGAAGCGGTTCCCGCCCTGTTCGTTGTGATGCCCTATTAAAACAGATCGACGTTATTCGGCAGCTCGGCGGCTGTATCGTCCTTGGCGACGGGCTTGCCGGAGAAGCCGGCAACCAGTGATTCCAGCTGTACGGAAAACTGAGACAGGTCGCCGTTGTCGGAGATGTTTTTGCGTGCCAGCTCGGACAGGTCGCGCACACTTTCGTCGATCTTGTGGATATTGTCGCGCACGGTGGCGGCCAGTTCGGACTGCTGTTCCGCCTGGGCGGCGACCTGCACATTGCTGTCGCTGATGCCCTCGACGGCGGTGGCGATGAGGGCAAAGGTCTCACCGGCGGCCTGGGTGCGTTCCAGGTTGCGGGCGGAGGCCTTGGCGCTGCGTGTCATGAGTCCGACCGCTTCCTGATTGCCGGCGCGGATGGTGTCCATGAGTTTGCGCACTTCGTCGGTGGCGTCGGTGGTGCGTTTCGAGAGGGCGCGCACCTCGTCGGCGACCACGGCGAAGCCGCGGCCTTGCTCACCGGCCCGCGCGGCCTC
>CAZTPE010000201.1:0-5077 GCA_964614545.1 uncultured Ectothiorhodospiraceae bacterium | reverse complement strand
CCCTGTCCGGCACGAGTGCCGAGGCTTCCTCGACCGCTGGGATGGGTTCTGCCGGCATTGGTTGTACGGGCACCACCGGCGGTGCGGCCTGTCGTCTGTCCCGTGCATTCTCTGACACCGTCTCGACGTCGAGGCTGTCCACCATCAGCCGGGGAAGCAGCGGCGGCCCGGCAAGCAGCAGCAATGTCCGCTCGGGCTCGGCAAACGGGCGGGAGGGCATCACCGTCGGCACAGGCTGCGGCGCGGGCGTTTCCGACGGTAAAGCAAGGTCGATCAGGGGCTGGGGCTCAACGGGGGACTCGCTGAAAGGGCGTACCAATGGCTCCTTAGGCGGCACACTGACATCTGAGGGGGGTTCGGTTGGAGCAACCTCCGGCGGTACCTCAGGAAGATCCATCAGCAGGGAGTCCAGATAAAAGCCCAGCGCCTCCTGGGGATCTGCGAGAGAGGATGAATCCGAGCGCTTGCCGGCCATCAGCGCACCGCGGATACCGGCACCACTCCCGGCCCGGCCACACTGTGCCCACCATCGGCGAGCAGATCCTGCATCAGCTCGGCATAGGCGAGCGAGCCGCGGTCCCTTGGCGCCTTGATAGTCAGTGGTATGCCCAGGCGGCTGGCCTCGCGAAACAGGGTGTCAACCGGAATCACCGAACGCCAGAGATGCTCGGCAAAGCGTTCGCGCAGCAGGCGCAGGGTGCCGGTGGAGGCGCGGGTGCGTGGGTCGTACATGGTGGGAAGAATGGTATAGGTCGGCACCTTGTGGCGCGCGCGCTGGATCATCTCCAGGGTGCGCAGCATGCGCTCCAGCCCCTTCACGGCGAGGAATTCCGTCTGCACCGGGATGATCAGGTGCTGGCAGGCCGCCAGGGCGTTGATCATCAGCACCCCCAGCTGCGGCGGACAGTCGATGAGCACGAATTCATAGTGATCGGCCAGCCTGTGCAGGGCCTGGGCGATCACCAGCCCCATGCCGTCGGCCGCACCCAGCTGACGATCCAGGGTCGCCATCGCCGTAGCGGCGGGAATCATGTCCAGATTGTCGAAGCCGGTGGAGCAAACAACCCGCATGGGCGAGAGTGCCTGGCCCGATTTCTTGGACTGGAACAGCTGATACAGGCTGCTTTCCTGCTCATCCGGGTCGAGGCCGAAATAGGCCGACATGGAGCCGTGGGGATCCATGTCCAGCAGCAGGGTACGATGCCCTTCACGCGCCAGCACGCCACCCAGGTTGACCGCCGTGGTGGTCTTGCCAACACCACCCTTCTGATTGGCCACTGCCCAGATTTTCATCACGACTCCCTGCCCAGCGGTGAGGTACGCGCGGGTGGCAGCAGATTTATCGGCGGAGCAAAACCACTGCCCTGCGTCGTTTTCTGCCTGTCAGATTTTCTTGCGGCGGCCACCTTGCGCTTGTCGGCCAGTGATTCCTCCAGCTGTTCGGTGCGATTGGTGCGCCGGGCAATGGCATCGGACTGGACAATGATGTTGATACGGCGATTCTTCTGCCGGCCCTCTGCGGTCTTATTGCTGGCAATCGGTTTGTATTCGGCATAGCCGATCGCCGACAGGTGTTTGGGTGGAATACCGGATTGGGTAAACAGATGCACCACACTGGCGGCACGCGCGGCCGACAACTCCCAGTTAGACGGATAGGTCGGCGTGCGAATGGGAACATTGTCGGTAAACCCTTCCACCTGAATATAATTGGGAAATTTCGCCAGTATCTTGGCAATCTTTTGCAGCACCGGGCGCGCCTGCCGTGACAGCCCTGCACTGCCACTCTTGAACAGGATGCTGGACTTGATTTCTATCTCCACCCAGAGGTCGTTGTTTTTTACCCGGATCAGATCCTGATCGATCAGTGGCGCAAGACTGCGTTCAACCTGATTCGATATCTTGCTCAGATTGAGGCGATCCTCTTCGCTGGGCTGCGGCCCGGACGGCGCATTGGGATACTGATTGTTGCGGCTGACAGGGTTCGCATCACGAGACATCATGTCTCGCTCCAACACCGGCGGCCGCACGGGACTGGACAGCTTTATCGGCAGACCGGCGCGGGTCGGGTCGAAGGCGGCGGAAATAGAATCAGACAATACCCGATACTTGCCTTCGTTGACCGCCGAGATGGAATACATAACGACAAAAAAGGCGAACAGCAGTGTAATGAAGTCGGCATAGGAAACCAGCCAGCGTTCATGGTTCTCGGGTTCTTCCGGTTTTTTTCTGCGCGCCATGACTGTCTGCGGCCCCTACGCCTAATCAATGAAACCCTGCAACTTGGTTTCGATATTGCGGGGGTTTTCGCCCTCGGCAATGGAGATTACGCCCTCGATCATCATCTCATGCATCTGTGACTGGGCATGCACCAGCGCCTTGAGCTTGCCGGCGATGGGTAGAAACAACAGATTGGCCAGGCCAACGCCATAGATGGTGGCGACGAAAGCGGTGGCGATACCGCTGCCCAGCTTGGACGGATCCGCCAGATTCTGCATCACATGAATCAGGCCCATGACCGCACCAATGATACCGATGGTCGGGCTGTATCCACCCATGCCCTCGAACACCTTGGCCGCTTGTACACCAAGGTGTTCCTTGGCATCCAGTTCCACTTCCATGACCCGACGGATCACTTCGGGCTCACTACCATCGACCAGCAGTTGCAGTCCTTTCTGGGCGAAGGTATCGACCTCATTTTCGGCGATGTCTTCCAGTCCCAGCAGACCTTCCTTGCGGGCGATATTGCTCCACTCAAGAATCTTGGCAATCGCCTCCTGGCCCTGCAGCTTGGGTGGGACAAATACCCACAAGGCCATTTTTAGTGAACTCATGAATACCCGCAGCGGCGACTGAATCATCACCGCGCCCACCGTACCACCCATGACGATCAGAATCGCCGGGCCGTTGATCAGTGAGGTGATATGTCCACCTTCCATGACCTGGCCACCGAGAATGGCGCCGAAGCCAATGATCAAACCGAGGAGTGTCAGGATATCCACTAGTTACTATATCCGCGCCAGTGCACTGCCAATCTGTTCCAGTGGCAGAACCTGTTCAGTAATGCCGGCATCGACGACGGCCGCCGGCATGCCATAGACCACCGACGTCGCCTCGTCCTGCGCCCAGATTCTCGAACCACCCTGCTTCATCAGCTTTGCGCCTTCACGGCCGTCGGCTCCCATGCCGGTCAATACTACGGCGAGTGTCTGCCCCGCCATCTGTTCGGCAATCGAGCTGAAAGTCACATCGACACTGGGTTTGTAATTCTGCCCCGGCTCAGGTTCGGTAATTCTGATGCGCATCTGCCCCGCCCTACCTTCTAACGTCATTTGTTTACCCCCGGGCGCCAGCAGCGCCAAACCGGGCTCCAACCGGTCACCATCAACTGCCTCGCGGACACGAATGGCACAGGATCTGTCGAGGCGCTGCGAGAAAGCCGTGGTGAAACTCCCGGGCATATGTTGAATAAGCAAGATCGGTGCCGGGAAATCCGCCGACAATTCCGACAGCACTTTTTGTAATGCCACCGGGCCACCGGTCGAGGTGCCAATGGCAACCAGCTTAACCCTGCCACGCGGCAGGTTTACCGCGGACGAGGCCGATGCGGTTGCTACTTGCTGAGATGTCCCTGGTGTCGCCGCCGGGGGCTGCAATATCCGTGGCCTCAGCTGTGGACGCAACAACTGCCGACGTCCAACCGCATGAATGCGCTCGCACAGAACCTTCCGCACCTCATCACGGTCACGCGAGATATCCTCAAAACGTTTCGGCAGAAAATCGATGGCGCCCGCCTCCAGTGCATCCAGTGCAGCCTGGGCGCCCTCAGTGGTCAGGGAGGAAAACATCAGAATGGCAGTGGGCCGACTGGCCATGATTTTTCGCGTCGCGGTGATGCCATCCATAATCGGCATTTCCACGTCCATGGTGATGATGTCGGGCCTCAAACGCTTGGCCATCTGCACCGCCTGTTCGCCGTTCTCCGCACTGCCGATCACCTTGATCTGCGGATCTGATTCCAGCATTTCGCTGACGCGGCGGCGAAAAAATCGCGAATCGTCCACCACCAGGACTCGGATGGACATGGTGGCTCGTCCTATATCCGGCGGGCGTAGCTCTGCATCAACCCCGGAATATCGAGTATCAGCGAGATGCGCCCGTCGCCTGTAATCGTCGCACCGGCCAGTCCCTTCATACCGTGCAGCAAGGCCCCGAGGGGTTTGATGACCACTTCCTCCTGACCGATCAGCTGATCGACGACGAAGCCGACACGCTGGGCGCCGATACTCACTACCACTACGTGTCCTTCCTGTGGCAGATCTTCATAACTGGCGCCGGCGACCAGCCAGCGACGCAGGTAAAACAGCGGCAAAGCCTTGTCGCGCACCACGACCACCAGCTGACCATCGACAACATTGGTACGAGTCAGGTCGAGATGGAAAATTTCATTCACACTGGCCAGCGGCAGGGCGAAGATCTGATCCTCCAGCATAACCATGAGTGTTGGCATAATAGCCAGTGTCAGCGGCACCTGAATATTGATAATACTGCCACGACCCAGCTCTGAATCGATTACCACGGTGCCGTTCAATTGTTCGATGCGGGTCTTTACTACATCCATGCCCACGCCGCGCCCGGAGACATCAGAAATTTCCGCCTTGGTCGAAAATCCGGGAGCGAAAATCAGGTTGTAACAATCACGATCTTCCAGCCGGGCTGCGGCTTCTTCATCCATCAAGCCCTTGATCACAGCCGCCTTGCGCAAAACATCGGGGTCCATGCCCTTGCCGTCATCTTGAATCGTCAGGGCGATATGGTCACCTTCCTGTTCGGCAGTCAGAATCACCAGGCCGGCGCGCGGCTTGCCGGCCTTGGCACGCTCCTCCGGTGATTCAATACCGTGATCGACGGCATTGCGCACCAGATGCACCAATGGATCGGCCAGTGCCTCCACCAGGTTTTTGTCCAGATCGGTCTCTTCACCCTGCATCTCCAGGCTGACTTCTTTTTTCAGGCTGCGCGCCAGATCCCGCACCACGCGCGGGAAACGGCCAAAGACCTTTTTGATCGGCTGCATGCG
>CAZTPE010000200.1:2433-5151 GCA_964614545.1 uncultured Ectothiorhodospiraceae bacterium | reverse complement strand
TGCGCTCGGCGGTGTAGCGGTTGACCATGGAGTCCATGTTGCCGCCGGTGACGCCAAAAAACAGGTTGGGCCGGCCCAGACGGCGGAAGTCCTCGACATCGTTCCAGTCCGGCTGGCTGATGATGCCGACGCGGAAACCCTGTGCCTCCAGCACCCGGCCGATCACCGCCATGCCGAAGCTGGGGTGATCCACATAGGCATCGCCGGTAACCAGGATCACATCGCAGGAATCCCAGCCCAGGGCGTCCATCTCCTCGCGCGACATGGGCAGCTCGGGGGCGGTACCCAAACGGGCGGCCCAGTGTTTTCGGTAACTGAAAAGGGGGGTGACGGACGACATGGGGGAAACTCGATAGCGTCCGAGGAATCAGTGATGGTACGGCGGACTGCGCCTATTATAGCCCAGACGGCCCGGCAGCGCGTGAGCAAAAAGCCGTCAGGGAGTTTCCTCTGGATAGGACGAAAACTGATCCGCCACCGCCAGCCACTTGCCATTGTCCTTGACGAACACAAACATGTCGCGCCCATCCATTTCTATTTCCTGGCCATCCATGCTGAATGACATGTCAAAATAATAGGTAACAACCGCTGTGTTTCCGTATATTTGAATCTTCGGGCTGATCTCTCGCCAGGCGTGAATCTCTGTCGCGTTTGCAAAAGCACTCCATCCTTTCACACAGGCTTCCCGGCCTTCTATTCGTTCACGGGCATTGCCCGCAAATGCCACCATATGTTCATGAAAATAATGGCGAAGATCGGCTGGGTCGCCCTTTGTCCAGGCATCGTTTAGCGCGCGTAATGTTTGCCACACTTCTTCCTCGGCTTTGTCTTCAGCTTTCCCCGCCATATCAGCCATCGCTACGCTCTCTTGTTGGGTACCCTGCGAGAGGCGGATCAGTCTTTCCCCGGCGCCCGTTGCCCGGTATCGTCGCCGCTTGTTCTAGGTTCATCCGGCTCATCCTGTGCCACGGCTTTTTCCAACTCCATCGCCGCCTGCGTGTCGGGCCATGGTGCAAACGGAAAGGGCTGAGTCTCCGTGTTATAGGTCAGGAAACGCCAGACCTGATAAATGTAGCGGCTCAGGCTGCCACCAAAGTGCAACAGGTTGTCATTGGTCTGGTTGGTAAAAATTGTAAACAGAAACTGCAACACGACGACCATCCCAGCCACGATTTTGGCCAACTGGAGGAGGATGAAAAACATCATCATAAACAGGCCACGGGTCCAGGCCTCTTGCGGGGTCATATTTTCTTTCTGTTCAGTATCCATAATCAGGGTTTCCTCAATAGCCATTCGGCAGTGAATACATCAAGGCTTATAGGTGGTAAAACGCTGTACCATTAACGGTTTGTTCATGAAGAGGTATTCGAACACCCAATCACCCTCGACCATTTCATATTTTTCATTCATGCGATAACCGGTTTTGTCTTCCACGACGCCTTGATCCAGTGACAGACCAAGGGTGTAGCGATAACCCGTAGAGCTTGAGCCATCCGGCTTGTCCATTTTCGGGTGTGTCACTACCAACTCCACCGGGAGTTGGCCGATATTGGGGTTCATGCCGGTGATGATAAAACGAAAACCAAACAGGCGTCCCTGTTCGATAGGGATGCGTTGTGTCTGTTTCACCAGCCGGGCTTCGCCGGTCTGTACAAAGCCGGAGGTGGCCGCCGGGTGCGTCGAGCGCTTCGCTTCAGTGATGAATTCGTAATATCCGTACTCCTTAATCTCCGCCTTCGGTGCGGCCGCGGCAACCGTCGCGACAAACAACAACACCGCAGCAACAAATATCTGCCTATTCATTTTCACTTCTCCTTACCCCCTCTCTCACTTACTCAACACTAACCATTAATAGTTACCTCTAACGCTAGCAGCAACTTTTTACGCCTCGACACCCGGTTGACGATAGCCGCTGCAGTCACAGGAGACGAGTTCGTGATCGCCATCCAGACGCGCCGCCGTCAGCAGGCCACCCCACAGGCAGCCGGTATCCAGCGCCAGCACATTATCTCCCTGATACAGACCCAGCGTTGACCAGTGACCAAATATAATCTGCGTCTGCGTGCTACGCCGCCCCGGCACCTGAAACCACGGCACACAGCCTGCGGGCTGCGTGCCGGGCTCGCCCTTGGCCTTCAGACACAGCTCGCCATCGGCGCGACAAAAGCGCAGACGCGTAAAACAATTGACGATGAAACGCAGCCGATCCCAGCCTGTCAGCCCCATCGCCCAACGGCGGGGCTTGTCACCATACATGTGGGTAAAAAATTCGCGGTAATCATCGCCGCGTAGCACCGTTTCCACCTCCTCGCTGTACGCACGCGCCTCGCGCAGACCCCACTGCGGTGGCAGGCCGGCATGAACCAGCGCGGCATTCAGGTCTGCATCGTGATGCAACAGGGGTTGCTGGCGCAGCCAGTGCAATAATTCGTCGCGGTCCGGGGCATCGAGGATAGCCTGCAGGGTATCGGGCTTGTGCAACTTGCCCAGCCCCTCGGCCACCGCCAGCAGGTGCAGGTCATGGTTGCCCAGCACGGTGATGGCGCCCTCACCCAGTCCGCGCACAAAACGCAGTACCTTGAGCGAATCCGGGCCACGATTGACCAGATCACCGGTGAACCAGAGCCGGTCCACCGCCGGGTCGAAACGGCACATCGCCAGCAGGGCCTGAAGCTCGTCAAAGCACCCCTGAATATCGCCAATTGCATAAATCGCCAT
>CAZTPE010000200.1:0-2333 GCA_964614545.1 uncultured Ectothiorhodospiraceae bacterium | reverse complement strand
GCCCCCGTAAAAAGCGGGCTCCAGCATAGCATGGGGGACAACGGAATCGGTTAGAATCGGACCATGAACAGCCACGCAGACGTAAATTCCGCCACCCACTCAACCACCAGCCTATGGCTGGGCTTGAGCGGACTGTTGCTGCTGGTTTTTTTCATCTTCAGCCTATTGCCCATCATGCTGCTCAACGGCGGCTGGGTAAACTACATGCTGACCCCGGTGGGCAGCTATTTGCCCATGTTTCAGCTGATCTGGCAGGAGCAGCCGCTAGGGGCGCTGCAGTTCATCCTCACCAAATCCTTCATCGCCTTCGCCCACCGAGACATGCAGACCGGGCTCGACATCTGGACCCTGGAATACGACGCCCTGACCCTGGGCGTGTATCTCGTTGCCGCCCTGTTGGGTGGCCGGCTGCTGCTGCCGCTGGCGCGATACGGACAAGGGGAAAAGGGCATGATCGCCGGGCTGACGGGGGTGGCAGGGTTGGTGTTGGCCTTCACTTACATGACCTCCATCGATCACTGCGCCGGTCCCACCTGGATCGGCTTCGTCATCGCCTACGGGCTAGGCGCGGATGGTTTTGAACTGAGCTGGTGGTGGCAGAGTGTGCTCAGTACCGTCAGCCTCGGCCTGCTGGGTTATGGGCTGCGGCAGCAGAGACATTAAAAAAACCTCTCTGCGTGAGCGGCTTCAGCCGCGAAGAAGACTGGCCTTATTCGCGGCTGAAGCCGCTCCCACACAAATAGCTGGCATCTGGCGGAAACAAGTTCCTCACAGGAACAGCGCCAACAACACCCCCCCCAGCACCAGGCGATAGATCACGAAGGGCAGCATGCCGATGCGCTCCAGCAGCTTGAGGAAGAAGTGGATACAGACATAGGCGGTGATGGCCGAGGTCACCACGCCGATGATCATCGACCCCCAGTCCACCGGTACCGCTTCCTCGATCAGATCCAGTCCCTTGAGGCCGCCGGCCAGCACGATCACCGGGATTGACAGTAGAAAAGAAAAGCGCGCCGCACCCTCGCGAGACAGGCCCAGCATCAGCCCGGCGGTCATGGTAACGCCGGAACGCGAGGTGCCGGGAATCAGCGCCACGGCCTGGGCGATGCCGATAATCAGGATCTCTTTCCAGCCGAGGTGATACTCGTCGCGCTCACCGCGGCCCTTCGCATCCGCCCACCACAGCAGCAGACCGAAGCCGATAGTGGTGGCTGCAATCACCAGCTCCGAGCGCAGCTCAACCTCGATATAGCCCTTGAAGGCCAGCCCGGCGATGCCCACAGGAATGGTGCCCCATAGCACCGCCCAGGCCAGGTGGCTGTCTTTCGTTTGCTGGCGGGTGACCAGCGAGCGGCCCCAGTCGCGCGCCATGGGCACCAGTTCGCGACGGAAATACAGCACCACCGCGCTCAGGGTGCCGAGATGCACGGCGACATCGAAGGCCAGACCCTGATCCTCCCAGCCGAGCAGGCGCGGCAGCAGGATCAGGTGCGCCGAACTGGAAATGGGCAGAAATTCGGTAAAGCCCTGCAGCAGGGCGAGGGCTATGGCGTGCAGATGATCCATGGGGTCGGTCAGTCCTTTCGTTCAGTGGGGGCGTCGTCAGATCTTTTCGGCAATGATGCGCGCTTGGCGGCCATCCTTCAGCGCGGTGGTCTCCAGCACGCTGAAGCCGGTGTTCTCGAGCAGAAACACCAGGTCGTCGGCAGAAAAACGGTTGTGCTCGATGAAGTGGATGAACAGGTCTTCCAGCGCCTCCACTGGGGTGTCGGCGGCAAACACATCCAGCTCCGTATCTTCGAGATACTGCGCCAGCGGTGCGCGCACCCAGTCCAGCACGTACAGCCGGCCGCCCGATTTCAGGCAACGTGCGACCTCCTGCAGGGCGCGCACCGGCTGGTGCATCTCGTGCAACACCACCGAGGCTACCGCCGCATCCACGCTGCCGCCTTCCAACGGCAAATGGGGATCATGCAGGTCGGCAGCGATGATCTCGCAACCCTCGGGAAGGTCATCAGCGGCATCCAGCATGTAGTCGGCGCACTCCACGCCGATGGCGCGCACTTGCGGATAGCGCACCACCAAGGCCTTGAGCAGCATGCCGGGACCGGTACCCAGATCGAGGACCACCGGCGCATCGGACAGCGCCGGCTCTATATTCTGTTCCCACATCGCCCAGAAGTCCTCGTTGAAACGGCCACCGAAGGTGTCCTTCATCATCTGCGCGAAGGCCGCACCGTCACGATGGTGCTTGGCCAGCATGTCCTGGGTCTGCCTGAGTCTGTCGCTCATATGCTTCCTCGTTTTCTAGTTTTCTAGTTTTCTAGTTTTCT
>CAZTPE010000199.1:0-5156 GCA_964614545.1 uncultured Ectothiorhodospiraceae bacterium | reverse complement strand
GGATTTTTTGTCAAGGTGGGTTGGTGTCGGGATGTGACAATTGGCGAAACGTGAAGCTGGTGAGTGGTGTTCGGTGCGATAGATGACGTAGGTCTGCAGTGTGTGGATGTGTTTCTATGAATACTTGTGAATGGTTTGGTTTTTGGGAGATGTCCCGGATAGTCTGCGGGATAGATCTCGAAACAGGGTGTTTCCAGGGACTGCCATCAGGCAGGGGTTCTATACTTGTAATGAACAAGGTGTTGCGAAGAATTTTGCGGGGGAGGGTCTTATCGACGTCGGTGCTGAGGGTGGGTGGTTTCTGGCCATGGACCAGGGTGGGCATGCCAGCCGGGTGGTCGTGTTCGATGGCTGTGGGGTACAACTTGCCAGTGCCGTGCGGGCGGTGGGTGTGCAACAGCCGCTGCCGGGTTGGGTAGAGCAGGATGCGGACGAGATAGCGCAGTCGCTACGCCTGGCCCTTGCCGATACGGCCGAACAACTCGGTGCGGATTGTCAGCGCATCCGTGCGGCGGGGCTGGCCACACAGCGCTCCAATATTGTCTGCTGGGATCGTGAGACCGGGGCCGCGCTGTCGCCGGCCATCAGCTGGCAGGATCGCCGCGCGCAGGGCTGGATGCAGCAATTTTCCGTGCGGCGGGCGCGGATTCGCGACATCACCGGCCTGTTGCCCAGTGCGCATTATGGCATCAGCAAAATACACTGGTGCCTCGAACAGCTGGCCGAGGTGCGGGCCGTGCGCAAGCGGGGCAGCCTTGCCTGTGGCCCACTGGCGAGCTTTCTGTTGTTTCGTTTGTTGAAGGAACATCCCTTTGTGGTGGATTCCGTCAATGCCTCACGGACCTTGTTGTGGGACTGGCGGCAACGCCGCTGGTCCGCAGAGCTGTTGCAGCTGTTTGGGATGGCGGATGATTACCTGCCACAGGGCGTTGCCAATCGTCATCGCTTTGGCGAACTGGACATGGCCGGCGTCCCAATCCCCCTGACGGTGTGCACGGGAGATCAGTCGGCCGCCTTGTTTGCGGGCGGAAAGCCCGAAGCGGACATCGCCTACGTCAATATCGGCACCGGTGCCTTTTTGCAATGCCTCACCGCTTCGTCTGCAAGCGAAGCGGAAAATCCGGCGCAGGCAAATTGGTTGCGCAGTGTGGTCTGGGATGATGCGGAGCATTCGCTTCAGGTGCTGGAGGCTACGGTGAACGGCGCGGGCAGCGCAATGCTGACGGTGGCAAACGAACTGGGCATTTCCGCCCAGGATGCACAGAGCCAATATGCCCATTGGCTGGCGATGGCAACAAATATTCCGCTGTACCTGAATGGAGTTTCCGGCCTGGGCTCGCCTTTCTGGTTGCCGAAGTTTGCCTCGCGATTTGTCGGGCCGCACGCCAATGCGGCAATGCCGCCGGAGAAAATGGTGGCGGTGCTGGAGAGCATCGTGTTCTTGTTATCGCTCAATCTGCAAGAAATGGCACGTGCCGGTGTGTCGCTGCAAGGTATTAAGATCAGTGGCGGTCTGTCGGTGCTGGATGGCCTGTGTCAGCGACTGGCCGATATCAGCCAGTTGCCGGTGGAGCGTGCGTCGCAAACGGAAGCGACGGCAAAGGGCTTGGCGTATCTGCTGACCGGGCCTGGACAGGTGTGGGACAACAGGGGCGAAGCCTGCCGTTTTGTGCCACAGCATAATCGGTCGCTGGATGTACGTTACCAGCACTGGCGCAGCGCCCTGCTCGCGGCAGTGAGCGCTGACAAAGGGGACGCAGAGCAAAAGGCTGACCCATGAACGCGCCCGCACAACCCCTGACCCATCGTCTGGTGGCCCACCGTGGCTACAGTCAGTGTTATCCCGAAAACACCTTGGCCGCGTTGCGGGCGGCGTTGGCTGTCGGCGCGCGGTATGTGGAGTTCGATGTGCAATTTACCGCCGACGGGGTGCCGGTGGTATTTCACGATGATGAACTGAAACGGATCACGGGCGTCAGCGGCAACATCCATCGACTAACGGCTGCGCAGCTGGCGCCATTGCGGGCCAGCGAGGCAAAACGGTTTGGCGACCGCTTCGCTGATGAGCCGATACCAAGCCTGGAGGATGCACTGCGGTTATTGTCGCAGTGGCCGGATGCGACCGCGTTTGTGGAAATCAAGCAGAGCTCGGTGGCACATTTTGGCGCAGCCGTGGTGGCGCAGCGCATGGCGTCTGAGCTGGCGCCCTTTCAGCATAACTGCATATTGATATCCTTTGATGTCGAGGTCTTGCGGGCGGCCCGGGATGCCGGTATGCAACGTATTGGCTGGGTGCTGTCGGCGTGGGGAGGTGCCGCCCGTCAACAGGCCGAATGGCTGATGCCGGATGTACTGTTCTGTAACCACAAAAAGATACCTAAGAAAGACGTGCTATGGCCGGGCGCCTGGTCGTGGGCACTGTATGATGTGGTGGATCCGGCGTTGGCGCTGCACTGGTTTTCACGTGGCGCACAGTTGATCGAGACCTGGGATATTGGCGCCATGATGCGTGACCCTCGATTGCGGGTGGCGGAGGTTTCAGCCCACAAGCCGGCCGGGAAAAACAATGGACAATGAACACTACGATCTGCTGATCATTGGCGGCGGTATTCACGGTGTCGGCGTTGCGCAGGCTGCGGCGGCAGCCGGTTACCGTGCCCTGGTGCTGGAACAGGGCGAGCTGGCTAGTGGTACATCAAGTCGTTCCAGCAAACTGATTCATGGGGGTCTGCGTTATCTTGAGTATGGGCAGTTTTCGCTGGTGCGGGAGTGTCTGCGTGAACGCGCGTTGCTGTTGAAGAATGCCCCACGGCTGGTGAGGTTGCGCCCGTTTTTTATCCCGATTTATGCCGACTCGACACGCAGCCGTTGGCTGGTGTGGACGGGTCTCACTCTTTATTCCCTGTTGGGCGGTGCTGGGCGAGATACACGCTTTCGCCGTTTGCCACGCCGTGAGTGGGAGGCGCTGGACGGCCTTAAAACCGCCGGGCTGCGGGCGGTATTCCAGTATCAAGATGCACAAACCGATGACGCGGCATTGACGCGTGCGGTAATGGCTTCCGCCCAGGCCCTGGGTGCGCGGATCAAAACGCAGGCCATGTTTGTTGCCGCGTCCAGGCTTGAGAATGGGCAGGAAGCGTGCTGGCGGATATGTTACCGACAGCATGAACAGGAACACACCTGCACGGCAACCGTGATGGTGAATGCCACCGGTCCCTGGGTAAATGAGGTACTGGCGCGCATCGCCCCAGCGGCGAGCACGGTGGACGTCGAGCTGGTGCAAGGCACCCACTTGGTGTTGGACGGCAGGCTGGATCGCGGCATCTATTATCTGCAATCTCCCCGGGATCGGCGCCCGGTGTTTGTCATCCCCTGGCAGCTTGCCGGGGAGCCGGAGGGCAGCGCTATTCTGCTGGGCACCACGGAAACCCGCTACACGGGAAACCCTGCTGAGGTACGCCCGTTGCCTGCAGAGCAGGAATATCTGCTGGAGACGTATCGCCACTATTTTTCCACGTCACCGCGGGTCCGCGATGCGTTTGCCGGCTTGCGGGTATTGCCTGTCGGTAAAGGGTTGGGTCAGGCTGCCGGCCAGTATGCGGCGCGCCAGCGCGAAATCGTGTTACATACCGATCGCCCGGACTCTCCCCGCTTGCTGACAATTTATGGCGGCAAGCTGACGGCCTACCGGGCGACGGCGGAGAAAGTTATGGCGATGTTGCAGGGCAGTCTGCCGCACAGGGTGCGTATTGCCGATACGCGCACACTCACCCTGGACGCGATCCGGTATGGACCTCTCAAAAAATAAGTTATGAGTCCTATATGCAGCCGATGGTAGTGATACTGGAGGTGACGGTGATTCTGGAGGGCTTGCTGCTTTACCTTCAATTTGCCAATATGCGGCACCGCCCGGGGGGATGGTATAATCCTCGATCCGTGACTTCATGACGGCGCACGGCGCAAAGCACAAGCTCTTGATTCCACTGTGAAACCAGCATCTCGCCTAAAGCGCCTACTTTTGGTGCACTCCGTGTCCGGAGGCACCCTGAAAATGACAGGAGAAATACAATGAAACCACTGGTGGGCATCATCATGGGTTCCACTTCCGACTGGGAGACGATGCGCCATGCCGCCGAAACCCTGGAGGAGCTGAATGTGCTCTTCGAGGCCGAAGTGGTCTCTGCCCATCGCACCCCGGACAAGCTGTTCCGCTATGCCGAAGAGGCGGAAGGGCGCGGTATTGAAGTCATTATTGCCGGGGCCGGAGGTGCGGCGCATCTACCAGGCATGGCCGCATCCAAGACCGCTTTACCGGTACTTGGCATTCCGGTGCAGTCAAAGGCCCTCAACGGCATGGACTCGTTGCTGTCCATCGTGCAGATGCCTGCGGGTATCCCGGTGGGCACTTTGTCTATCGGCCGGGCCGGTGCGGTCAATGCAGCGCTGCTGGCGGCGGCTATGTTGGGGAACAAGTATGCAGCGATTCGCACTGCACTTAAGGCGTATCGCGAGCGTCAGACAGAACGGGTTCTGAACCATCCTGATCCAAGGGATGGGGCATGAGTATGAGGGTCGGTGTTCTTGGTGGCGGTCAGCTCGCCCGCATGCTGGCTTTGGCGGGTTATCCGCTGGGGATTGAGTTCGTTTTTCTTTGCCCCGTATCCGACGCCTGCGCGGCGCCACTCGGTGAACATCTGTGTGCCGGCTTTGACGATGAAGTCGCCCTGCAGCGCCTGGCCGGGAAAGTGGACAGGGTCACCTACGAATTCGAAAGTGTGCCTGCTGGTGCGGTGGAATACTTAAGCGGCAAATTGCCCGTCTATCCACCACCGCAAGCGCTGGCAACAGCCAGGGATCGCCTGCATGAGAAAAACCTGTTTAACGAGCTGGGCATCGATACGGCGCCGTTCATGGCGGTAGACAATTTAAGTGATCTGCAACAGGCGGTGGCGAAAATAGGCCTGCCCGCCATTCTCAAGACCCGCACCCTGGGTTATGACGGCAAGGGACAGCAGCGCCTGCATGATGCTTCGCCGTTGGCCGCTGCCTGGGAGGGGCTCAATGGCGCGGCGGCAATCCTGGAGGGCTTCGTTCCCTTTGAACGGGAGGTCTCTATCATTGCGGTCAGAAGCTTGTCGGGCGAGGTGGCCTTCTAT
>CAZTPE010000198.1:0-5178 GCA_964614545.1 uncultured Ectothiorhodospiraceae bacterium | reverse complement strand
TAGCCGACAATCATGTACATGGTGCAGGCGATGGCGAACAGTGCCACATTCTTGGTAAGAATCTCGGTGGTGTTCTTGGAGCGCACCAGGCCCGCTTCCAGCATGGCGAAGCCGGCCGCCATCCACATCACCAGGGCACCCATTACCAGGAAGTAAAAGGTGTCCATGGCGTACTGCAATTGAAAAATCTGATTTTCCATTGTGACTATCCCCAGGAGTGATTACAGCGCTTCGGAGCCCGTTTCGCCGGTGCGAATACGGACCACCTGTTCCAGCGCGGAGACAAAAATCTTTCCGTCACCGATCTTGCCGGTGTTGGCGGCCTTGCTGATGGACTCGATCACCTGGTCGGTGATGTCGTCATCGATGGCCAGCTCGATTTTGACCTTGGGCAGGAAATCCACCACGTATTCTGCGCCGCGATAGAGTTCGGTGTGACCCTTTTGGCGACCGAAGCCCTTGACCTCGGTAACCGTGATGCCCTGCACGCCGATCTCTGACAATGCTTCACGCACGTCGTCCAGCTTGAAGGGCTTGATGATTGCTACAACCATTTTCATGGTTTCTCTCCCTAACGGTTTAAAATGGCCCACCGCGCGTTGCCGTGGGCGTAGACTGCAGTCTGAGGTTTGCTGCTTGAAGCACGCTGCTCGGCCCTGATTTGCATGCCTTGTGCCAAGTTTATTGAACTGTGGAATATCAACAATTTATGAATAGTTTTGAGGGGCGAAAAAGGAAAAACGCACAATAATGGCCCCGGCCCGCTGGGTCTGCACCATGTTGGTGCTCCCGTTTGCGCCAGAGGGATAGAGGGTGGTGCTGGCCAAGCCTCATTGCTTCTGGTTAGACTGCACGCCATTGGAGGATTGCCATGTTTGACGCCAAACAACTCGATGAACTGACCCGCAACGTACTCAAGATCCTGCCCACCGGGGTGGGGGATGTGCAGCGCGACATAGAGAAAAATCTGCATTCGGTGCTGCAAAGCGCGCTGGCCAAGCTGGATCTGGTCACGCGTGAAGAGTTCGAGGTGCAGTCCGCGGTGCTGGCGCGCACCCGGCAGAAGCTGGAAGACCTGGAAAAACGTGTCGCCGCGCTGGAAGAAGGCTGATGCACCGGGTGTTGTGATCTATTTTGTGGGAGCGGCTTCAGCCGCGAAGCATTGTTGGTTGAGGCTTCGCGGCTGATACCCAAAGGGCACGATGAGCCGCTCCCACAATAATAATATTTGGAATTTACCGGTAAGTCCGTAGGATGGGCAATGCCCACCAGTGAGAGCCCGCCATCGCCGGAAATGGTGGGCGGTGCCCGCTCTACCAAATAAGCCCTCTTTCTCACTGAATCACCGGCAAGGAATGCCATGTCGCTCGCCATCATCTACAGCCGCGCCCTGGTGGGCATCGATGCCCCGCTGGTGACCGTGGAGGTGCATCTTTCCAACGGCCTGCCCAGTCTGTCCATCGTCGGCCTGCCTGAGGCGGCGGTGAAGGAGAGCAAGGACCGCGTGCGCGGCGCTCTGCTGACCGCTGGCTTCGAGTTTCCCGCCCGCCGCATCACCATCAATCTCGCCCCCGCCGATCTGCCCAAGGAGGGCGGCCGCTTTGACCTGCCCATCGCGCTGGGCATCCTCGCCGCCTCCGGGCAGATCGTCAGCAGTGACCTCGCGCGCTTTGAGTTCCTCGGTGAACTGGCCCTCAGCGGCGAACTGCGCCCGGTACGCGGCGTGCTGCCGGTGGCGATCCAGGCCCGCGAGGCCGGGCGCACCCTGTTGGTGCCGATGGCCAACAGCGCCGAGGCTGGATTGGTGGAGGGCGTCGAGGTGCTGGTGGCCGATCACCTGCTGGACGTGTGTGCGCACTTCAACGGCACCCGCCTGCTGGAGGCCGCGCGGCACAGCGATGGCAGCGAAATGCCCACCGTGCAGGACGACCTCGCCGACGTGCGCGGCCAGCAACACGCCAAGCGTGCCCTGGAAGTGGCCGCTGCTGGTGGTCACAGCCTGCTCATGTGCGGCCCGCCGGGCACCGGCAAGACCCTGCTTGCCAGCCGCCTGCCGGGTATCTTGCCGCTGATGAGCGAGGCCGAGGCGCTGGAGGCCGCCGCCGTGGCCTCTATCAGCAACCAGCCCTTCGACGCCGCCCGCTGGCGCCAGCGCGTCTTTCGGCATCCTCATCATACTTCGTCGGGCGTGGCGCTGGTGGGCGGCGGCAGCACACCGCGGCCGGGGGAAATCTCTCTCGCCCATCACGGTGTGCTGTTCCTCGACGAATTGCCGGAGTTCGACCGCCATGTGCTGGAGGTGCTGCGCGAGCCACTGGAGTCCGGCCGCATCAGTATCTCCCGCGCCGCGCGGCAGGCCGAATTCCCCGCCCGTTTCCAGCTGGTGGCGGCGATGAACCCCTGTCCCTGCGGTTACTTCGGCCACCCCAACGGTCGCTGCCACTGCACCGCTGAGCAGGTCAATCGCTATCGCGCGCGCATCTCCGGGCCGCTGCTGGACCGCATCGACATGCAGATCGAGGTGCCGCCGGTGGCGCGCGAGCTGCTGCGCGGCGAGGCCAGCCCGGCGGCAGAAAGCTCCGCCTGCGTGCGTGAACGCGTGGTCGCCGCTCGCGAGCGACAGATATCACGCAGCAAAATGCCGAATGCCAATCTGCACAACCGCGAAGTGGAAACCCACTGTCGTCTCACCGACGCCGATGCCGCCCTGCTGGAGCAGGCCATGGAACGGCTTGGTCTCTCCACCCGCGCCTATCACCGTATTCTCAAAGTGGCGCGTACCATCGCTGATCTGGCCGATGCGGCGGATATTTCCACCGCCCACCTCAGCGAAGCCATTTCTTATCGGCGTATGGATCGTCCGCTGGGCGCATAACCCGCCGATTCGGCACTGACAGCCTGGCCATCGGATGTGGTACATTCAAGGCCATTTCCCGACTCTTTTTCACAGGCTTCACCGACATGAAACACCCCGTCCATATCTTGCTCTTCGCCGGCCTGCTGCTCCTGCTCAGCGCCTGTGGCGAAAAGGGCAATCTCAACGCCGATAGTAACCCGGTAGTAACAGAGAAGGCCGTCGCCATTTTCAAGGCCCTGCAGGCCGAGGATTACGACGTTGCGCTGGCCCAGTACGACGAAGGCTTCTTTAAGACCCAGTCGCGGCAGGTCTGGCGCGACAAGCTGGAAGCCCTGCAGGCCGAGCGCGGCCCGCTGCGCGAATGGCACCTGCGCCGCAGCCAGGCCGATACGCGATTCTCCGGTAAGTTCTTCCTCTACGAATACACGACCGTGCATGATGGCAACAAGCGCCTGCATCACCTGATGACCTTTCTCTGGCCCGTCAACGACGATCAAATCCGCCTGCTGGGGCACAAAATCACGCCGTGGCAGGTGGGCGAGGAGTAGTAGGCATGTCGACACTGTCTGCCATCCGCTGCTGGCCTCTGGCCCTGCTGCTGGCCAGTCTAATGTTGCCGGCACTGGCCGAAGACTATCCGGCGACGCCGGTGCGCGTGGCCGAGGCGGTGCGGATAACATTGGCACCGGAACAATGGCTGGCGGCTACCGTGGTGAGCCGCCATGAGGCGGAGATCGCCGCTGAGGCGGGTGGCCGCCTGTTGTCAGTCGCCGAGATCGGCACAGAAGTGGTGTCGGGGGAAGTGCTGGCGCGTATCGACGATACTTTCGCCCAATTAAAGGTTGACGAACTGACCGCCGCGGTGGCGCGCGAGGAGGCCACACTGCAATTCCTGCACAGCGAGATGCGCCGCCTGACCCGCTTGGCCAAACAGAACAATACGGCACAGACCCAGCTCGATGAAGTGGCGTCCAGGCAGCAGGCTGCTGTCAGCGAGCTGAACATTGCCCGCACCCGTTTGGCGGAGGCGCAGGAGCAGTTGCGCCGCCACCTGCTGCGTGCGCCTTTCGCCGGGATGGTGGTCGAGCGGCGCAAACGCGGCGGCGAGTGGGTCGGTACTGGCGATACGCTGCTGCGGCTGGTCGATACCAGGGCACTGGAGGCGCAGGCCTCGGCGCCCCTGGCGGCACGGCGTTTTGTGCGCCCCGGTGATCGTTTGACCGTGACATCTGAGGATGGCGCCGCCAGCGGCCGGGTGCGCACCCTGGTGCCGGCGGCGGATGCCCGTTCGCACCGGCTCGACCTGCGAGTGACCCTGTCGGGTGAAGACTGGAGCATAGGCCAGACCCTGCGCGTGGCGATCCCCCGTGCGCTAGCGCGTGAAGTGCTGGCGGTGCCGCGTGATGCCCTGCTGCTGCGCAGTCAGGGCGCGGCGGTGTTTCGCATTAATGCGGAAAGCCAGGCCGAGCGCGTGGCGGTGATGCCGGGCATGGCCAGTGGCGATATGATCGCCGTCGACGGAGACCTCCAGCCCGGCGATCGGGTGGTGATCCGCGGTGGCGAACGCCTGCGGTCGGGGATGGCCGTGCAGATTCTCGGAGACAGCGGTGAGAAATAGGCCGTGATTCTCACCCGGCTCGGCCTCGGTAACCCGGTGGCGGTGGTGGTGGGCGTTCTGCTGGCCATCCTCTTCGGCCTCATCAGCCTCGACCGTCTGCCGGTGCAGCTCACCCCCGAGGTGGAGCGGCCGCAGATCACCATCACCACCCTGTGGCGCGCCGCCGCGCCGCAGGAGGTGGAGTCCGAGATCATCGAGCCGCAGGAGGACGTGCTGCGCGGCCTGCCGGGGATGACCAAGATCCTCGCCCGCGCCCAGCGCGGCCGCGCGCAGATCGTCATCACCTTCCAGGTGGGTACCGACCTGCGTCGCGCCCTGCTGGAGATCCTCTCGCGCCTCAACCGCGTGCCGCGTTATCCCGAGGACGCCCAGGAACCCACCCTCAGCGCCATCGGCGGCAACTCGCGTGCCATCGCCTGGTTCATTCTCAAGCCGGTGGGCGGCAATGATCGCGACATCGCCAGTTACCAGGACTATGTGGAAGAGGTGGTGCAGACCCGTTTTGAGCGCGTGCCCGGGGTGGCTCTGTCCGAGGTGCGCGGCGGCCGCGAGCGTGAGGTGCGCATCACCTTCGACCCGTACAAGGCCGCCAGCCTCGGTGTGCAGCTGCCCGAGGTGGCGCGCCTGGCGGGCGGGGCCAAGGATATCACCGGCGGCTACGGCCACGTCGGCAAGCGCCGCTATACCCTGCGCTTTGCCGGCC
>CAZTPE010000197.1:0-5188 GCA_964614545.1 uncultured Ectothiorhodospiraceae bacterium | reverse complement strand
CCACCTCGGAGCCGGCCAGGTACTGGTAGCTCATGGGGTCGATGAGGAAGGTCACGCCGCCCTTTTCCACTGCCGTATCGCCATCATTGACGGTTTCATCAAAGGTAAAACCGTACTGGAAACCGGAGCAGCCACCACCGGAGATAAAGACGCGCAGTTTCAGCGCCTCATTGCCCTCTTCCTCGATCAGCGCCCGGACCTTGTTGGCCGCACTGTCGGTAATGGTAATCGGGGCCTCGGCTTCGGTTGTCACTTCAGTCGCCATGGTAAAATCTCCCATCAAATATCAGCATTCGTTAATACTATGACCTAGGTATAACACCACTTTTTCATTTCATACTTAATTAGTCAAGCTTTGTCGGCAGCCGACTCACTGCTCTCAGCATCCGGTTCCGGCTCTGCCGGCTCGCCCTGATGTACCAGATTACCGTTGACCTCGGCACCCATGGCCATCTCAATGAGCGTGTAATAGACATTACCTGTGACCCGCGCCTGTGACGCAAGTTCGATGTGCTTCAGGGCGTGCACATCCCCCTTCACTTCGCCATTGAGCACGATGTTGTGCACCCGCACCTCGCCTTCGATACAACTTCCTTCGCTCATGGTGAGCATACTGCCCTCATCCTCGGCGATGACATTGCCCTTCACTACACCGTCGATGTGCAGGCCATCCTTGAAATGGACATCCCCCCGAAGCACGGTGCCGCTGCCGATGAGGGTGTCGATCTGCGCATTGCGGCGCCGGGAATTCTGCTTTGACTTGCGACCTCGAAACATGGGTACGCTGCTCCTTCAATGAATGCGTTCAAGCAATGATATCCGACCAATCGAAGCTTTTCTTGAAATGCTTCCAGCCTTTACCGACGGGCGCCACCTCAATAATCACCCGCGAGGGCAGAAAACCTTCCGGCAGGACGATGTCGCCCTCGATATTCTGAAAATACTTGAAACGCAGTTTGAGCCGATCCAGCGTGCCACCGGACACCTCTTTCAGGCTAAGCCGGGTCTGCTTGCCGTGCAACACGCCGTCGATGGCAATACGGGCATAGCCCTTGACCAGGCGATTGTTGCTGCGCAGCTGGGTCAGCACCAACTTGAAGCGATACACGCCCTCCTCACCTATGCCGAACAGGCTGAAGCGGGTCACACTCAAACCGCTGGCGGTCTCCGCCGGGGAGACGATACCGCGATAAAAGGCCACCTCCTCCCTGAGTTCGAGCATTTCATCCTGCACCTGCTTAAGGGAACGTTCCACCTCGCCATAGGCCTGACGGTCGATCTGTTCCGCACGTTCCAGTACCGCCACACGTTGACTCAGCTGTCGGTTGCTGATTTCGGTTTCGTCCAACTGTGCCAGCAGCTGGTCCCGTTCGGCACGCAGGCTGCCGTTGTCCAGCCCTGCCGCCTGCTGGCCAAGCAGGAAAACGCCCCAGCCTCCCAGCCCCAACACCAACAGCACTAATGCCACTTTGGCATAGCGCTGCCGCAGCGAATGCGACTTGATAATCAGGCGGGAAGACATGATAGCTTGGTGCTCTGGCGACAAACGCTAGGGCACCAGCGCAATCCCCTCCAGACCGGCCTGTTCCGGCAGACCAAACATAATGTTCATGTTCTGCACCGCCTGCCCGGCTGCACCCTTGACCAGATTGTCGATCACCGACAATACCACCACCGTGTCACCATCCTGCGGCCGGTGTACGGCGATACGGCAGGTGTTGGCGCCCTTCACGCTGCGCGTCTCCGGGTGGCTGCCGGTGGGCAGCACGTCGACGAAGGGCTCGTCGGCATAACGTTGTTCGAACAGGGCCTGCAGATCGGCGCCGGTATCCGTCAGGGTGGCGTAGAGGGTGGCGTGGATGCCGCGCAGCATGGGCACCAGGTGCGGCACGAAGGTCAGCCCCACACCATCGGCCACGGTGCTCAGGCCCTGGCGGATCTCCGGCCAGTGGCGATGTCCCGCCACGGCGTAGGCCTTGAAGCTCTCGCTGGTCTCGCACAGCAGGGTGGCGACACTGGCCTTGCGCCCGGCGCCGCTGACGCCGGACTTGCAGTCGGCAATGATCCGCCCCGGCTCGATATGGGCTTGCTCCAGCAGCGGCAGCAGGCCCAGCTGCACCGCCGTGGGATAACAACCGGGATTGGCAATCAGGCGCGCGCCGCGAATGGCCTCACGGTTGACCTCCGGCAGACCATAGACCGCCTCGGCCAGTACATCCGGGCAGGCGTGGGTCTGGCCATACCACTGCGCCCATACCCCGGTGTCCTTGAGACGAAAATCCGCGGCCAGGTCGATAACCCGCACACCGGCGGCCAACAGCGCCGGCACCGACTGCATGGCAACGCCGTTGGGGGTGGCGAAAAACACCAGGTCGCAGGCGGCCAAGGCCTCGGGATTCGGCTCGCTGAAGGCCAGGTCCACATGCCCGCGCAGGTTGGGAAACATTTCCGCCACCGGCAGGCCGGCCTCGGAGCGGGAGGTGATCAGCGACAGTTCCACCTCGGGATGTGCCGCCAGCAGGCGCAACAGTTCGACACCGGTGTAACCCGTGCCGCCGACGATGCCGATCTTGATCATGTGCCTCTACCCCGTGTGTCGCTGAACCGGTAATGGTAAGTGCTGGGCCGGCAAAGCGAAAGGTTTGCCGGCGACATAAGACCACAATCTATTATTAACACGGCATATTAGGTGGCCGGGTTAATAGAAGTGCCTATAAAAAAACCCCGGTCTCCCACTGCAGCAACAGGGGGCCGGGGCCAGGCTGGTGATTTTCTGTGTGCCGTCTATGGCATTGGACGTTATTCCATTCGCTCAGCTCATTCAGAAGATACTGGTGAGCTGCAGGGAGATACGGTCGTCCATGCCGTCGAGAATCAGATTTGGTGCGGCGCTGCCGGCCAGGTTGGGAGCCTCAGCGCTGCGCAGCTCGTAGTTGAAGGTGATGCGATTTTTCTTGTCGAAGAACCACTGCCCTCCCAACGTCGCCGTGGTGAATTGACGCTCTCCAGCATCCGTTTCGGTGGCGCGATTGAGGACGTCGTAGCGTACATCCAGTTCCAGCTGGGGAAACACCATGTAACCAAAGTGCAGATAGTAGCCGTTGGCCTTGTCCTCGGGCAGAATGTTGAAGCCTGCCTTGGCGGTGCCGGCATTATTCAGCGAACCTACCACCGCACCACCATCGGTGCCATTGAAGATCATGCCATCGGCCAGCATGTACTCAGCGGAGACACGGAATTTGTTCTGGCGATAAGTCAGGCCAACGCCATTACGGGTACGATCATAGGAACCCTCTGTCTGCGTGGCACCGGCCAGCAGGGTGCGCTTGCCGGTCTGATACCAGGCAAATAGCTTCAGGCTGTCGATGCGCGCGCCTTTGCCGCTGAATACCTTCTCGGTCGACAGGTAATAATAGGAGTCCATGTCGCCATTGTTATCGCCACGATTAATGCCATTGCCGTTGCCGAACATGATTGCATAACTGGTATCCCAGCCACCCGTCCTGAATTCATTGAACACCTGCACACCGATATCACGGAAGGCGCCTACCGGGCCATTGGGCGCATTCACATCACCGGCAACGGAACCGTCGCTGTTAAAGAAGCGCTCCAGCAACATCTGGTTAGAAAAACTGGTGAAGTTCACATAGTCGAACACGTGAATCGCCTGCAGGCCTTCTTCCGCGCCCGGCGTCTTGAACAGACCGACACGGATACGGGCGCCCGGAATATAGTTGAAGGTCACACTGGCATCGGTGATCTTTGCCGCACCCGCACCACCACCAGGCCAGGTAATTCCGTTACTGCCAAACTCGGCAAGGAAAAAATAGTTGACCTTCGAGTTCAGCGGAAAGCCCGTGCCACGCACACCGATACGGGCGCGGGCAATGTTGAACTGTTTGTTACTGGAGAGGTGCGGCGGAATCTGATTGAACTGTGCCTCCTGTCCCTTCCAGGGGCCTGCCTGTAAATCAGTACCGTCAGTGGTGCGATAAGTCGGCTGCAAAAAACCCCACAATTTTGCACGAGGTGCCGCACCTGGTTTTTCCGTCCCCTGCAGCATTAACCAGTTAGCGGCTTCCGCCTGCAGGGTGACCGCCATGCCCGTAGCGCATGCCGCTGCCAGGGCCATTTTTTTTAATACCAATTTCATTTTTGTCTCCCTATATTTCTTTTTTTTATCGCTTGCCACTAGCGCTAGCAGCCAGTGGCTTTATCAAGGCTTGATCAGCACATACCCCTGATCGATCAGATCAAGAATCCGCACCACGCCCGGACCATTATTCGCTGCAACAGGATTGATCTCTGGTGCATGGCCCAATTTTTTGGTCATGCTTTTGATAGTGTTACTGCAAGCATGAAAATCTACATCGGCGCTATCAGACAGGGCCTTGATGCGACCTTTATTGGTATTATCTGCAAATAGCAATCGTACACCGGGGCCGAAGGCAACGATCTCGATAGCAACTTTATCGGGGCCATATTCCTTGATCAGATTGTTGGCGACGTTCAATACCAGCGTCTGTTTAAAGGGATTGGGATCGGAAATTTGCAGAACGATTTTCCTCTCCGCAAATGGCTTGTCTGCGGCAAACACGGCCTGAATACCTCCCATTGACAGCATCAGTACGGCGAGCAGCGACGACCATTTGGCTGCATGCTTTAACATTTCACTCCTCCTCGGAAAAAACACATTGGCAGTTATTAATATTGGAAATGCCCGGCAGACATCCCTGTTTTTCCTCACCAACGCACGTTTTATTGGCTTGCGGAAATAGACGCGACGTTTTCCGGTTTTATTCCACCCATCTTTCTTCACACTGAACCACGCCGGCTTGCGCATAGGGGAAAAATATCGGAACGTTGGGGAATAATTGCCGGGGGTAGGGCGTCATTCACCAATAACGAACGGCGAATGGCCAGCAACATATAAAAATAATCAGAATCAGGAAGAGGGGTAGTACGGTGAATCCATTGAAGATCTTCGGCCATCACGGTGAAATGAAAAGGTCACTGGGCACACTCCGACCACGTCTGTACCGGCTGGCCTATTCCTGGAGTCATGACCCCTCACTGGCCGATGAGCTGACCCAGGAGGCCCTGACCAAGGCGTTGCGCAAGCTGCACCAGGTTCGCCAGCCGGAAACCCTGGATCGCTGGCTGTTCGGTATCCTCGCCAATTGCTGGC
>CAZTPE010000196.1:0-5215 GCA_964614545.1 uncultured Ectothiorhodospiraceae bacterium | reverse complement strand
GGAACTGCCGGCCTACTGGATCGACAAGTACGAAGTCAGCAATCGCCAGTACCGGGTCTTTGTGCAGGCCCGCAAGATGCCGGAACCCTTCGAGTGGTCACAGAATGGTTACAACCTGCGTGAAGACCGTCTGCGCGCCACAGACCTGGAATCCCTGCGCTGGATCGCCACAGAATATTTCAAGCTGGACATCGACACCCGTCGCAGTGGGCGCGACGAATTGCTGCGCCTGATGCTGGCCGATCAGCAGGCCAAGGATGTGCTGCCGGCCACCGGTGCCACCTGGTTCGAGGCCAACCGCTACTGCCACTGGTCCGGTAAGCGCCTGCCCAGCGAGGCTGAGTGGGAAAAGGCCGCGCGCGGTACCGATGGGCGTGAATTTCCCTGGGGCAATGACTGGGATGCCGGCCTGGCCAACACCGGTGACAACGAAGACTGGGGCGAGGGCATGGCCCCGGTGGGTTATTACGAAAAGAATCGTTCACCCTATGGGGTGTACGACATGGCCGGCAACGCCTGGGAATGGGTGGCCGACTGGTACAAGCCCTATCCGGGCTCCGATTATTTCGTCGCCGAAGCCTTCGGTGAAAAGAACCGCGTAATTCGTGGCGGTGGTGGTGGCATGGGTCATTACGCCCTGTCGGAGTTCTTCCGCAGCGCCATGCGTGGCTATGCGGCGCCTGACAGTAAAAATACCGACGTGGGTTTTCGCTGTGTGCGGGATGCCGAGGCCGTGCCGTAGGAGTGGGCCATGCCCGCGATGGTTTTTTCCTTCACTACAGAGCTTGTCGTTTCAGACATTGTGGGAGCGGCTGAAGCCGCTCCCACATAACAATCAGCATTTGCCGATCAGGAAAATATCGCGGGCATGGCCCACTCCTGTCAGGTAACTTGGATGAGCTTGTCACACCGCTCTGCGGTGTGACATATCCCGTGGCGCTTTGCGCCACCACAGGCAAAGCCTGACATCTGCACCGATGCGGCGCGGAGCGCCGCGAGATCGGTGACACCGCAGAGCGGTGTCACCAGTCCCGGGGTTCCATTTCTTTTCGTCATTGAACGATTTCAGTGTTGAGTTTCTCTGTGTACCTCTGTGTCCTTCGTGGTGAAAAGCCTTGTCCACAGCCAAGGGTGATTCACACCGCCAGCTGCACCAGCCAGGCTGCCGGCGCCAGCAGGGTCGTGGCGGTTATTTGCGACAGCCGCCAGTGGCGATCGCAACACCTGGCATCGGCCGCCAGCCGTCGTTGCAGGGCGTCGATAAGCTGGTCCAGCAATACGAAACTCCGGCCGATGGCCTGGGTGCCGGCGTCAAACACCTCGCCGGGCGGAATGTCGATGCGCTGCGTTTCCAGTATCCGTGTCTCCAGCAGGCGCAGAAAGTCCTCCGTGGCCGCCAGACTGGCGTCCAGCCCCCGCGCCTCTGCGTTGCCCTGCAGTTCACCCTTGGCCATGCCGATGGCGCCGCGCGTGCGTTCCAGCAGATAGCGCAGCTTCACCTGCTCTGGAATACTGCATTCCTGCTGTGTTGCGGCACCCGTGGCCATGCCGCGCGCCTGGCCCTGGGTCTCGGTGACCAGGGGTACCAGGTTGATGGCGGCGTTGGCCAGCTGGGTGAATCCACTGTTTCCGTCCAGCAGGCTGCTTCCTTCACCCAGATCGTTGATGAGATAGAGAATTTCGCCGACCAGCTCGCTGTGCAGGGCGAAGCTGCGGGTGGAGCTGAGGCGTTGCAGCTCCTGTTTGATGGTTGACCACTGTGCCTCGATACGCTGGATGCGCTCGCTGACCACCTGGCACGAGGCCCGCCCGGCCAGTCGGGTGAGAATGTGTGCGTCGGCGTCGATATGCTGTTGCTGGGCCTGCAGCTTGGCGCCGAAGCTGGCGTCGCCCTGCAGAAAGGCATTGGCCATGCCCCGGTGCTGGGGGATCTTCTCCAGCAGCTGGCGCAGGCCGCGGATATCTTCCAGCGTGGCAAGGCGCTGTCGAGCCTGTCGGCATTGCTGGCCGCGCAGGTGTTGGAACAGGTAGCCGCTGACGGCCAGAATGCCCGCGGGCAGCAGCAGCACGGGAATCATTGTTTGGCCTCCACTTGTAATACGTGATGCATGCGCTCGGCCAGCTGCAGCAGGTATTGCGAGGTGGTGCTGACATTGGCGATGTTTTCGCCTTCGCTGCTGGCCATCTGGCGGATATCTTCGATGTGCCGGGCGATATTTTCACTGGCGCTGCCCTGTTGGCTGATGGCGCCGCTGATCTCGGTAATCCGCTCCGCCGCCTGTGTGGTGCCCTGGCGGATGTCGGCCAGGGCCTCGCCGGCGCGCTGTGACAGGGTGACGCCGTGTTCCACCGAGTTGCTTACCGTACCCATGCACTTCACCGTGCCCTGGATATCGGACTGGATCATCTGTATCTGCTTCGTCACCTCGGTGGCGGCATCGTGGGTGCGGCCGGCCAGGGTGCGCACCTCGTCGGCCACTACGGCAAAACCGCGCCCCTGTTCGCCCGCGCGGGCGGCCTCGATGGCGGCATTCAGGGCCAACAGGTTGGTCTGCTCGGAAATGGATTCGATGACGCCGATGATCGAGCCGACCTGCTCCGAGCGCTGGCCGAGGGCGCCGATCTGGGCCGCCGATTCCTGTACTGATTCGGCCACGCTGCGGATCTCGTCCACCGCCTGCTGGACGATCTGCTCGCCCTCGCTGGCCTGACTACTGGCCTGCTCCGAGGCCGCGCGGGTCTCGTGTGCCTGGGCATCGATATCACGAACACTGGCGGCCATCTGTTCGATGGCCGAGGCAATGGCGTTGACCGCCATACTGTTTCTCATGGCGCCGGCGGAGCTGGTTTCGGCGCGGTCGCTCTGTTCGCGTGCGGCGCCGTTGACCTCGTCTGCTGCGGTGCGGGCACGCTCGAGGATGCGCATGTTCTCCCGAGTGCTCTGTCTCAGGTATTGTCGAAGGGGGGCGTATTCGCTGTGGTTTTTGGATACCGGCTGATCCTGCACCAAGGCCGCCAGCCATTGCCGGTTGGCCAGATAGTGGCCCAGCAACAGATAGAGGTTGAGGGCGGCGAGCCCGCCCAGCAGGGGCAGGGACTGGCTGGCCCCGGTGCCGAGAGTGATGCCGAGCAGGAAGGCGGGCAGGCTGCCGCTGAGCCCAAGCAGCGTCAGCTTGCGGCCCAGTGAAAGTCGTCCCATCAAACCTGCTGCCGGTGCGCCGAGGGCGTTGAGCCAAGTGGGGGGTGTCAAATTGTCTAGTGTCGGCATGACGGTCAAAAATCCATCTTCTGTGGCTGGGTTGCGGCCCGGGAAACACCTTGGTGGTGTGTTTTGCCCTTGATGTTTGGATATCCCGGTTGTTTCCACTGTGATTAGCGGCAGTCCTGATAGTGGCTTGAGTGTCGGAGCACATTCCAGTGTGCGGGCCAGAGCCGGCCCGCCTGCGCTACAATGCGCCCACGTACAAGCTCGGAGTCCTCCCTTTTGCACTATCTGTTGGCCCGTCTTTTCAGTGCCGCCATCGTCATCTTTGGTGTGTTGTGCCTGGTGTTCTTCTTGATCCATCTGGTGCCGGGCGACCCGGTGGAAGTCATGCTGGGTGAATCGGCGCGCCCGGCCGACCGCGAGGCCCTGCGCCAGGCCTTGGGCCTGAACCAGCCCATCGGCGTGCAGTTTCTGAACTATCTCAACGGCCTGCTGCACTTCGACCTCGGTACCTCCCTGCACTCCAAACGTCCCATCAGTGACATCCTGCTGGAACGCCTGCCGGCCACCCTGGAGCTGTCGCTGGCGGCACTAGTGGTGGCGGTGCTGATCGCCTTTCCGCTCGGCGTGCTGTCGGCGGTGCGCAAGGACTCGGTGTGGGATCACCTCGCCATGGGCGTGTCCCTCGGCGGCGTGGCCATCCCCAATTTCCTGCTCGGTCCGCTGCTAATCCTGGGCTTCTCCCTGTGGCTGGGCTGGTTCCCGGTCAGTGGCCGCGAGGGGCCGGGCTCACTGGTGCTGCCGGCGCTGACTCTCGGCACCGCACTGGCTGCCATCCTCTCGCGCATGCTGCGCGCCACCCTGCTGGAAGTGCTCAACGAAGACTACATCCGCACCGCCCGCGCCAAGGGCCTCAGTCCGCGGGTAGTGATCTGGAAGCACGCCCTGCGTAACGCCCTGTTGCCGGTGATCACCCTGCTGGGCCTGCAACTGGGCGCATTGCTGGGCGGTGCGGTGATCACCGAAGTGGTGTTCTCCTGGCCCGGCCTCGGTCAGTTGGTGATCGAGGCCATCCAGCGCCGCGACTACCCGCTGGTGCAGGCCTGCGTGCTGCTCATCAGTCTCACCTACGTGGTGGTCAACACCCTCACTGACGTGGCCTACGGCCTTGCCGATCCGCGCATCCGCGTGGGGGGCGGCCAGTGATGGCGCGATTGCTCGGCCTGTGGCTGCCACTGGTGGTGGTGGTGCTGTGGGCGCTGGCAGCGCTGCTCGGCCCTTTTCTGCCGCTCTCGCCCGACGTGATTCACCTGCCGCAGATACTGGCGCCGCCGGGTGCCGATGCCCTGCTGGGCTACGACGACCTCGGCCGCTCACTGGCAGCGCGGGTGATCAGCGGTGCGCAGACCTCATTCCTGGTTGCCGTCTGGGTAGTCACCATCTCCGCCTTGCTGGGTACCGTGATCGGCGCCACCAGTGCTTACATTGGTGGCGCGTGGGATCTGGTTACGGTACGCATCATCGACATCTTCCTCGCCTTCCCCGGCATCCTGCTCGCCATCGCCCTCGCCGGCATCCTCGGCCCCGGCATCGACAATGTGGTGCTGGCGCTGTCCGTGGTGGGCTGGGTGGGCTATGCGCGCCTGGCCCGTGCACAGGTGCTGAGCCTCAAGCACCGCGAACACGTGCAGGCCGCGCTGGTGCTGGGTGCGGGGCCGGTACGGATTCTGCGTCGCCACCTGCTGCCGTTGATCCTCGCGCCGCTCATCGTCGAGGCCAGCTTCGGTGTTGCCGGGGTGGTCATCGCCGAGGCCGGGCTGTCGTTTCTTGGCCTTGGCGTG
Source organism: uncultured Ectothiorhodospiraceae bacterium (assembly GCA_964614545.1). GTDB lineage: Bacteria > Pseudomonadota > Gammaproteobacteria > SZUA-152 > SZUA-152 > DRQN01. The sequence continues at coordinate 169 of CAZTPE010000196.1, read as the reverse complement.
CAGCCGCCGGCGGCCTCGTGGGGGGCGATGATCCGCGATGGCGCGCGTTATCTGCTGGTCGCCCCGCACATGGTGCTGGTGCCGGGCGTGGCGTTGGCGCTGGTGGTGCTGGCGGTGAATTTGTTGGGTGATCGGCTGCGGGATCGGTTGGATGTGCGACGGGAGCGGT
>CAZTPE010000195.1:0-5264 GCA_964614545.1 uncultured Ectothiorhodospiraceae bacterium | reverse complement strand
GGCGCAGCCGGGAGGCGTCACTGAGACGTTGTTGGCAGAGCATGGTTTTATCAAACCATAAAATTAAAGATTTGTGGGAGCGGCTTCAGCCGCGAAGCTCATACTGAAAAACACTTCGCGGCTGAAGCCGCTCCCACAAAAGAATATGTATGATTGAGAGGCAATCCTGCGTGATACAGGGTTGATAGGAACGAAGTATGGAATTAAACAGTATCGAAGAAATCGTCAGCGATATGCGCGAGGGCAAGATGGTCATCCTGATGGATGACGAAGATCGCGAAAACGAGGGCGATCTGATTATGGCTGCGGCCAAGGTGCGGGCGGAGGATATCAACTTTATGGCTCGCAATGGTCGCGGCCTGATCTGCTTGACCCTGACCCAGGAGCGCTGTGAGCAGCTGCGCCTGCCGCTGATGGTCAACGACAACAACGCCGCCTATTCCACTAACTTCACCGTCTCGGTGGAGGCGGCGGAGGGCGTGACCACCGGCATTTCCGCCGCCGACCGCGCGGCGACCATTCAGGCCACAGTGGCCCCGGATGCAAAGCCCGAGGACTTGGTGCAGCCGGGCCACGTGTTCCCCATCATGGCCCAACCGGGCGGGGTGCTGACGCGCGCCGGGCACACCGAGGCGGGCTGCGATCTGGCGCGCCTGGCGGGGCTGGAGCCGGCCTCGGTGATTGTCGAGATTCTCAACGAGGACGGCAGCATGGCGCGGCGTCCGGATCTGGAAAAGTTCGCCACTGAGTTCGACATCAAGATCGGCACCATCGCCGACCTGATCCGTTACCGGCTGGAGAATGAGCGCAGCGTGGAGCGGGTGGCTGAGTGCGCGATGCACAATGACATCGGTGAATTCCGCCTGGTCACCTACCGCGACCGCATCAGCGGCCAAGTGCATTTCGCCCTGGTGAAGGGTCAGATCAAACGCGACACGCCGACCCTGGTGCGCGTGCACATGCCGCACTATCTGGCCGATGTGCTGGGCATGAAACGCTCCGATGCCAGCTGGCCGTTGGAGGATGCCATGTCCTTCATCGAGGCCAAGGGCGAGGGCGTGATCGTGCTGCTGGGGCAGAGCGAGGGCGAGCAGGAACTGATCCAGCGCGTCACGCACTATCAGGAAGAGGACGAAGGCCAGAGCACCGGCAAACGCGAGTCCAATCCCGATCTGCGCACCTACGGCCTCGGCGCGCAGATCCTGCTCGATCTCGGCGTGCGCAAGATGCGTGTGCTGTCCGCGCCTAAGCGCATGCACGGCCTGTCCGGCTTTGGCCTGGAGGTGGTGGAGTACATCGGCGGTGACGCTGCGGCGTCTGCATGAGATGATTGCGCCAGAATTTGCAGGAGTGGGCCATGCCCGCGATATCACCGGCTGATTGTGGGAGCGGCTTTAGCCGCGAATAGAACTGACCCTTAATCGCGGCTAAAGCCGCTCCCACAGCTGTCGCGCTTTCTCGCCCACCTTCGCGGGCATGGCCCGCTCCTACGGGTGAAATTTGCTACACCGGGCGCCTTGCCCTTCGCATGAACGAACAGATACACGGAAAACAACCATGAGCATCAAAACCATTGAAGGCGGCCTGACCCTGCACGGTAAACGCTTCGGCCTCATCGCCGCCCGCTTCAACAGCTTCATTGTCGACAGTCTGCTCAACGGCGCCATCGATACCCTCAAGCGCCACGGCGCTACGGACGGCGACCTCACCCTGGTGCGTGTGCCCGGCGCCTTCGAGATGCCCATCGTCGCCGCACGCATGGCGGCAAGCGGGGATTACGATGTCATCATCGCCCTCGGCGCGGTGATCCGCGGCGGCACCCCGCATTTCGACTACGTGGCCGGTGAGTGTACCAAGGGTCTGGCGCAGGCCTCCCTGCAACACGACGTGCCGGTGGCCTTCGGCGTGCTCACCGTGGACTCCATCGAGCAGGCCATTGAACGTGCCGGCACCAAGGCCGGCAACAAGGGCGCCGAGGCGGCCATGTCGGCCATCGAAATGGTCAACCTGCTGGAGAATCTCGGCTGATGGCCAACCCTCGTCAATTGGCTCGCCAGTGTGCGGTGCAGGCGCTTTATTCCTGGCAGCTGACCGATGGCGATCCGCTCGATATTGACGCGGCATTCCGCATTGAAAACGACATGGAGGGCGTCGATGTCGATTATTTTCGTGAGCTGCTGCGTGAGATTCCCCGTCTGCGCGAAGCGCTGGATGCTCACATCATTCCCCTCCTGCCGCGCCCGCTGGACGAGGTGGACCCGGTGGAACGCGCCATCTTGCGTCTCGGTGCCTATGAGCTGAAGTGTCGCCTCGACGTGCCCTATCGCGTGGCTATCAATGAGGGTGTGGAGCTGGCCAAACTGTTCGGCGCCGAGCAGGGGCACCGCTTCGTCAACGGCATTCTCGATGGCATGGCGCGGCAGCTGCGTGGCACGGAGCAGGCTGCCGACAGTCGCCCGATCCCGGAGCCGGCAGCACCTGCCGATGCCGCCGTGGGCAAGGGAAAATATGGTCAGAAGCGCGCGCCCATCATCCGCACGGCGAGCAAGAAACGGGTCATCAAGAAACGCACGATAGCGAAGCCCGACGAGACGCAGAGGCGCAAGCCTGTCGCCGATGGGCCCGCCGCAAAGCAGGATTTTGCCAAGAAAACAACGGCAAAGAAGGCTGTCACAAAGAAGGCCGAGGCAAAAAAGGCACCGGCAAAAAAGACGCCCATGAAGAAGACGTTTTCCGCCAAGAAAAAGACATCGGCAAAAAAGGCGTCCACAAAGAAGACGTTTTCCAGCAAGAAACAGGCGCCGGTAAAGAAAAGTGGTGCCAGCCTATACGCCGGCAAGAAAAAGCCGTCATCCTGAAGCGGGTGACATCATCCCGAGCTTCCCGTGAACGAGTTTGACCTCATCCGCCGCTACTTCGCCGGCCGCGGCGTGCGGCGCGATGACGTGCCGCTGGGCATCGGCGACGATGCTGCTCTGCTCATGCCTCCGCCGGGCCAGTTGCTGGCGGTGACCGTCGATACTCTGCACAGCGGTGTCCACTTTGCCCCTGACATCCCGCCCGCCGATCTTGGCCACAAGGCCCTAGCCGTCAATCTCAGTGACCTCGCCGCGATGGGTGCCGAACCGGCCTGGGCGACCCTGGCGCTGAGTCTGCCACAGGCCGATGAGGCCTGGCTGGCGGCCTTCGCCGAGGGCTTTTTCGCCCTCGCCGAGCGCCACGGCGTGCAACTGGTGGGGGGTGACACCACCCGTGGCCCGCTTTCCGTCAGCGTGCAGGTGCAGGGTTTCGTGCCGCAGGAAAAGGCCCTGACCCGCCGTGACGCACGGCCCGGCGACCACGTCTTCGTCACCGGCAGTCTGGGCGATGCCGGGGCCGGGCTGGCCATCGAGCAGGGGCGATCAGAATTCGCAGGCCCGCCGGCGGATTTCCTGTTGGCGCGCCTGCACCGGCCCACGCCGCGTGTCGGAGCCGGTCTGGCCCTGCGTGGTCTGGCCACCGCCGCCATCGATATTTCTGATGGTCTGGCCCAGGATCTCGGCCATATTCTCGCCGCCAGCGGGGTGGGCGCGGTGCTGGACATCGACCGCCTTCCGCTCTCCGATGAACTGCTGGCCAGCGGTATCGACCGGCCCTGGCGGCTGGCGGCCTCCGCCGGCGATGACTACGAGCTGTGCTTTACTGCGCCGGCCGATGCCGACCTCGGCGTGGCCGATGCCCTGGATTGCCCGCTCACCCGCATCGGCCGTATTACCGCTGAGCCGGGCCAGCGCTGGCTGGATGCAGACGGACAGCCCTGCGAGTTGTCGTCGCGTGGCTGGGACCACTTTGCGCGGGGCGGGGTATGAAGCGCCGCAACACCGCGCCGCCCAGCGTGTGGCGCAACCCGGTGCACTTTCTCGCCTTCGGCCTGGGTTCCGGCGCCGCGCCGGTGGCCCCCGGTACCTTCGGCACCCTTGCCGCCATCCCACTCTATCTGCTGCTCGCACCGCTGCCCCTGTGGGCTTATCTGCTGGCCGTGGTTGCCGTGTCGTTGCTGGGCATCTGGCTGTGCGACCGCACCAGCCGCGACCTCGGTGTGCACGATCACCCTGGCATCGTCTGGGATGAATTCGCCGGCTACCTCGTCACCATGATCGCCGCGCCGCCGGGCTGGCTGTGGATTGCCGTCGGCTTCGTCCTGTTCCGTATCTTCGACATCCTCAAGCCCTGGCCCATCCGCTGGATCGACCGGCAGGTGCACGGTGGCTTCGGCATCATGCTGGATGATCTGCTGGCGGGGGTGTTTGCCGCGCTGGTTTTACAAGCCGTGGTCTGGGGGTTCGGTTGAGTCTGTCGTTGCCATTGAGCCGGCAATCAACCTAAAAACTTCCTGTAATGCTCAGGCTGCCCCAGGTCATATTGCGACTGCCCTTGCCATGCCTGACCTCCGCCGTCTCGCCGTGCCAGCTGTAGCCCAGGCGGATGCCTCCGCCGAGCACGTATTCCAGCCCGACCCAGACGTTGGCGATGACGGGGTACAGTTGTGCGCGTGAATAGCTCACGGGGCTGTCACGGAACTGGCCTTGCAGCAGGGCGTTGTAGATACGGGCACGCACAAACAGGCCCCCCCACAGATAGAATTGGTGGCGTGATGCGCCTCGTGTGGCGTGGATACCACCGCGCTCGGCGTAATCCTCCAGCAGTGGGTTATCGCTCCACCAGGGGCTGCTGATGCGGCCCAGACGGCCACTGATGCCCCAGCCCAGGTCGGTCAGATAACCGAGACTGCCTTTGAGTGTTGAGCTGAAATCGTAGTCGAGGCCGTCGGTGCCTTTTCGTGCCCAATGCCGCGTCTGCCGGCTGAGGCTGTAACGCAGGGTGGGCTCGCCGCCAGCGGAGACCTGATAGTCCCAGCCCTGGGCCAGATCAACGCCCAGTGGGCGATGGATGGCATTTTGCACATCGGCACTCAGGGCCAGGCCGAGGGCGCCCAGGGTGAAGGTTCGGGTGATGGCCTGCTGCCCGTTGGCCAACAGGGTTTGCCGGCTGCTGGAGAGAAAGAGCAGGCTGGCATAGGGGCGGTCATCGTATTGCACTTCGCGGCTCTGGATGTCCCCTGGTGTAAAGACACTCATGCCGGCCTCGGTGGCGTAGAAGGTTCGCTGTGGTGTCTCGGTGCCGATGCCTGCCGTTTGCTCGATGAAACCGAGTACGGTATCGAGGCTGATCCGGGGTGGGCTGGATAAACCGGTAGCGGGAGCGGCACTAGTGTAGCTGAACGA
>CAZTPE010000194.1:0-5270 GCA_964614545.1 uncultured Ectothiorhodospiraceae bacterium | reverse complement strand
CGCAGGATGGCGGCATTGCCCGACTTCAGACACAGCCCGGCGGCATCGGCGGTGACGTTGGGGCGCGACTCGTAGATGATGCCGATGACCCCCAGCGGCACGCGCATCTTGCCCACCTGAATACCGGACGGACGGTAGTTGAGATCGCTGATCTCACCCACCGGATCAGGCAGCGCGGCAATCTGGCGCAGGCCCTCGGCCATGCCGTTGATGCGTTCCTCGTTCAGTGCCAGACGATCCAGCAGGGCATCATCGAGGCCGTCCTTGCGGCCCTGTTCGAGATCCTTGGCGTTCTCAGCGATGAGTTCAGCCTGCGCCGCTTCCAGCCCCGTGGCGATATGCAGCAGGGCATCATTCTTGGCCCCGGTATTGGCGCGCGCCATGATCCGCGACGCGGCGCGGGCACGCCGCCCCAGGTCCTGCATGTACTGTTTTACGTCCATCTCGATTTACCTATCATCCACGAAGACGATTCTGATTGTGGGAGCGGCTTTAGCCGCGAAGCAGGACTTGATAATGCAATCGCGGCTGAAGCCGCTCCCACAAATCCATTAGAAACGGCTATATCAACTCTGAGACTTTCCCAACTACTATCACGGGTATGACCCGCTCCATAATAGTGGTTTGCAGCTGGGCCAGTATGCGATCAGACCACCGCCACCGGCCGCAACAACAGCACTCCGGCCATCAACTGGCGCAATTGTAACAATTCGGCCAGGGTATTACCCCACCCACTTGCGCAAAACTGCCGCATTCCGGCCGGTCGTATTCGGTTTTTCGAGATTAAAGGGGACTGATAGACAGAAAACTCAGCAAGTGAAATAAAAGGTGGCACCTTTCTCCGGCTCACTTTCCACCCAAACACGCCCGCCGAGGCGGCGGATACAGCGCGCCACTGAGGCCAGCCCGATGCCGATACCCGGAAATTCCTGGGCAAAGTGCAGGCGCTGGAAGGCTTTAAACAGCTTTCCGGCATACGCCATGTCAAACCCGGCACCATTATCGGCAACGTAATAGACACTCTTGCCATCCCGTTCGGTGACACCAAACTCGATACGTGCTTGCGTGGTTTTGGCGGTAAATTTCCACGCATTACCCAGCAGGTTGTCCAAAATGATGCTCAGCAGCCGGCGGTCGCCCGTCACTACAATGTTCGACTGGATACATAGGCTCACTTCACGCCCCGGCTCCGTTTCTCGCAGCTTGGCCGATACGGCTTCCGCCATGGCACTCAGACTCACGATTTCCCGCAACAGTTCACCATGATTCAGACGGGACAATTCCAGCATGCCGTCAATCAGTTCGCTCATATGCCCAACCGCCCTGCCAATACGCAGCAGATGATCCCGCCCCAGCTCGCTCAACTGGCCCCCGCACTCTTCCCGCAGGGCCTGACTAAAGCCTTCCACACGCCGCAGGGGGGCACGCAGGTCATGGGAAACGGAATAATTAAAGGCTTCCAGCTCTTCATTGGCGGCTTCCAGCTCCCGGGTACGTTGTGCAACACGTTCTTCCAGCCGGGCATTGGCTTCACACAGGGATTGCTCCCGGGCCGCCAGGGCACGGTTCTTCTGTGCAATTTCTTCCAGCTTGTCTTCCAGCTTGTTCACCAGACGGGCGTTGTACTGACGGTAGAAATCCTTCTCGCTCACTTCCGTCTTCTCTTCCGGCAATGCTGCCGTGGCATGATTCGAGCGGTTGCCAGCCTGTTTTCCAGCCGATAGCGCACCTTCAACCTCGCGCAAAAAAACCTGCCCTTCCTGCGGTTTGACGAGAAACCGGTCAGCGCCCAGGCTGAGGGCAAATTCCTTGTCCTTGGGTTCGGTATAGGTGGCGGTGTAAAAAATAAAGGGGATTGATGTAAGTTGGGCATCCTCTTTCCAGGCCCGACAGAGGGCAAAACCATCCATGACGGGCATGAGTATGTCGGAAATGATCAGCGCCGGCGGTGTTTCACGGGCACGCTCCAGGGCCTCCTTGCCATTGGTGGCTTCAATCACGTTATAGCCTTTGCTGCCTAACAAAACGCGTAATAGATACAGGTTTTCCAGTTTGTCATCGACAATCAATATGTTCATTCCGACACCTTCATCAGGTAGCTTTTTACCCGCTCAACAAACGTGGCCGGATCGATGGGCTTTTCGATATAACCGTCGCAACCGGCGGCCAGAATATATTCACGGTCACCACTCATGGCTCGGGCCGTCAGCGCGACGATGAGCGGCGCAGGCTGCTGGCTTTTGATACTGCGCGTGGCCTCCAGGCCATCCATGCCCGGCATCTGGATATCCATCAAAATCAGGCTGGGCACCTCGGCCCGATTCAGGGCAACAGCCTCTTCACCGTTGCGGGCCTCGCGTACGGTATAACCCGCCTGCTCCAGAAGAAAACGTGCCAGATACAGGTTCTGGGCGTTGTCATCGGCGATAATGATGCCTGCCGTATTCACGAAACTTTCCTTTTCCCCTCGCCGGATGAAGACACACCGCGACACGAGTCTACCGGCAAACCAATGCGAAACGTGGAGCCTTCACCGGGCGCACTACGAACGACACTGATGTTACCGCCCAACATTTCAACAAAACGCCGGCAGATGGCCAGACCCAGGCCGGTTCCTTCATACTCTCGCTCGCTGCTTGTATCTGCCTGTTCGAAGGTATTGAAGATACGCGCCTGATCGGCAGGGGCAATGCCAATGCCGGTATCCGTGACCTCAATGACCACCTCGCCATCGATTTGCCGGCAGGACAGCGAGACCGAACCGGTCTCGGTAAATTTGATGGCATTGCCCAGCAGGTTGACCAGCACCTGTCGCAGCTTGCCACGGTCGGAAACCAGGCTGTCCAAACGAGTACTTTCCCATCGCAATACCAGCCCCTTGGCAGTGGCCAGGGGTTTCATCAGGGCATGAATCTCTTCCAGAAATGGCGCCAGGAGGAACCGTTCGGTAACAATATCGACCCGGCCCGCCTCCACTTTGGACAGATCGAGAATGTCGTTGATCAGCGCCAGCAGGTGACGCGCAGAACCATAGACCATGCCCAGTTGTTTGGCCTGTTCCTCATTGACCGGCCCTGCCATACCGTCTTTGAGCACCCCCGTGAAACCGATAATGGCATTCAGCGGGGTGCGCAGTTCATGGCTCATGTTGGCCAGAAATTCTGATTTGCTGCGGTTGGCGCGCTCAGCCAGGTCACGCGCAGCCGCCAGCTCCCGTTCCATCTGCATGCGTTCGGTCAGATTAACCAGAATGCCCAGCGATACGGTCTGTCTGCCCATTTTGATGAGCATGATGGACAGCAGTCCTTCCAGTAATTTACCGCTGTCGGTGCGAAAAACCATTTCCCGGTTAAGCAGCTGGCCGTGCTTGGACAACGCCGCCATAACGGAATCACGCGCCGCAGGGTCGAGATAAAATTCCTGCATGTTGCGCCCCACCAAAGGTCGGGAAGTACTTTCGATTTCCCGCGCGGCATGCGGGTTGGCGATCAGGATCACCCCGTCCAGTGAAGCCACTACAATGGCCAAAGGAACCGCATCCAGAATAGTCTTCAACTGCTGCTCGCTCTCGCGCAGCTGCTCCTCTACCATCTTCAGGTCGGTAATGTCGCGCAGAGTGCCCACCCGGCGGAGCACACACCCGGCGGCATCCCGGCTGACCGCACGACCCTCGGCGCGGATAATTGCGTAACTGCCATCGTGGCGGCGTACCCGATAATCCAGCACCAGGGGGGCTTCCCGGCACTGGTCGTCGGCCTCGGAATCAGCCAGGGCCTGCACCCGTTTTTCGCGATCATCCGGGTGAATCAACTCAACCCAGGCCTGGTTGGTGGTGGGAACCACATCATCGTCATAGCCCAGATCATGAAACAGGCGCGGGCTGAAGTAGCACTCACCGGTCTTGATATTCCAGTCCCAGACGCTTTCCTTGACGGCGGCAATCGCCTGCTCGTAGCGCGCATCACTGGTGCGCAAGGCAGCTTCAGTCTCCTCTCGGCGCCGAATCTCGCGCTGCAGGCGCCGATTCCACCACAGCACAAAAAACAGGATCGGCAGGGCGACGGCAATCGTCAGCAACACCGCCCGCCACAATGCCCGGTTATCCACGGCCTGGGTATACTCAAAACGTACCGCGAACCAGCGGCTCTTGATCGCCTGCCATTGCTGCGCTGGAACGTGCTCAATCGCCTTGTTGAGTATAGCCACCAGTTGCGGCCAGTCCTTGCGGATGCCGATGCTCTGCTCGAAGCTGTACGGCGTCGGTGCAGCGACCTTGATGTCCGTCATCCCCAGCCCATCCATGACCCAGGATGTCGCATTCAGATTGCCCACATAGGCACTCACCTCGCCACGACTCAGCGCGTATAACGCCTCCGAGGTATTGGCATACGTGCGTAACACCAGTTCCGGGTGATGGCGCCGCAGCAGATCCTCGGTGGCGTACGCCTGCTCCACCGCCACCCGCTTGCCTGACAAATCGGCAAGACTGGTCACGAAGCGGGTGTTTTTGTGTACGAAAATCACATAGGGATAGACAAAGTAGGGCTGGGTGAAATGAAGAAATTCCCGGCGGTCCGCCGTTGCCCGCACGGCCGGCAAGACATCGATTTCATGTTTGCGCGCCCTGTCCATCACCTCCGCCCAGTCCAGTCCCGGAACAGGCGCCATGGTCGTCCCCAGCATCGCATTCAGCAGGGTGATCACATCGGCGCCGATACCCCGGTAATGGCCCTGTTCATCGACAAATTCAAACGGAGGCCAGGCCGGATCCACACCCAGACGAATCTCGGGGTGATCTGCCAGCCAGCGCTGCTCATCGGCCGACAGTCCAAGTCCGGCAAAGCGTCCGCCCTGTAGCTCGGCAGCGACAGATACAGATAGAGAAGCCGGGTCAGCTGCCGACAGCAACGCCGGTGAACAAAGGCATGAAACCAGAACGGTCATGGCCCGCCCAGTGCGCATAAGACATGAAATCCATTTCATCACCCCAATGCCCCCCCGAAATACCAAAGCCAAAACATGTATTGCAATCTTGCGGTCCGAGGGAAACTACAGGAATAAAGCACGAACCGAAAGCGGTGGACATGCAATCCCGGCGGGTCAGACTACCGCCACCGGCCGGAATAACGGCACCCCGGCCATCATCAGGCACAACTGCAACAGCTCATCCCAGGCATTTCCCGGCGCCCCCTTGGCCAGACGGTCGATGCGTCCAGCGCGGCGCAGCAGTTGCTGCCAGCGCACCGCATTGTGACGCTGCAGGCCGGCGC
>CAZTPE010000193.1:0-5286 GCA_964614545.1 uncultured Ectothiorhodospiraceae bacterium | reverse complement strand
ATCGTGCTGGTGATCGGCTTTTTCCAGTTAGTGGTGTTGCAGCAGCCGATTCCCAATATGGGTGAAATTTTTGTCGGTACTCTGCTGGTGGTGCTGGGTCTGACACTGTTCGTGCGCGGGCTTGAGATGGGGCTGTTTCCCATCGGCGAATCCATGGCCTACGATTTTTCCCGCAAGGGCAGTCTGTTCTGGCTGCTGACCTTCGGTTTCCTGCTTGGTTTCGGTACCACGGTGGCGGAACCGGCGCTGATCGCGGTGGCCAATGAGGCGGCGAAGGTGGCAGCCAATGGCGGTATCATCGCCGCCACGGAGGAGGCCCGCGACGGCTACGCGCTGGGTCTGCGCCTGACGGTGGCGGTGGCGGTGGGGTTAGCGATTCTGATCGGCGTGCTGCGCATCCTGCGTGGTTGGCCCATCCAGTATCTGATTATCGGTGGTTACCTGGGGGTGGTGGTGATGACCGGTTTTGCACCGGACTCCATCATCGGCATCGCCTATGACTCCGGTGGTGTGACCACCTCCACTATCACTGTGCCTCTGGTCACCGCATTGGGCGTGGGGCTGGCGTCGAGTATCCGCGGGCGCAGTCCCATGATCGATGGCTTCGGTCTCATCGCCTTCGCCTCACTGACGCCGATGATCTTTGTCATGGCCTACGGGATGCTGATTTGATGAACCTGTTGCTCGACATTCTCGAAACCCTGGTGCTGACGGTGCGCGACGTGCTGCCTATCGCGGTGATCATCTTCGGCATGCAGTTTCTGGTGATTCGCCGGCCGATACCCAATCTGCGCAGGGTGCTGCTGGGCTTTCTGTTTGTGCTGATGGGACTGGCGTTGTTTTTGGTGGGACTGGAAAAGGCACTGTTTCCACTCGGCAAGATCATGGCCCAACAGCTGACCGATCCCGCCTTCCTGGCCGCCTCATTGGACAGTGCCGGTGAGGTGCTGCAGTGGCATCACTACAAATGGGTGTACCTGTTCGCCTTTGCCATCGGTTTCGCCACCACTCTCGCCGAGCCTGCGCTGCTGGCGGTGGCGATCAAGGCCAACGAGGTGTCCGGTGGTGCGATTGGCATCGGCGGACTGCGCGTGGCGGTGGCGCTGGGCGTGGCGCTGGGTATTGCGCTGGGATCCTACCGTATCGTCACCGGCCTGCCGCTGCAGAATTTTATTATTGCCGGCTATGTGGTGGTGATTGTGCAGACCCTGTTTGCACCGAAGATGATCATCGCCCTGGCCTATGATTCCGGTGGCGTGACCACATCCACCGTTACCGTGCCGCTGGTTACGGCCCTGGGGCTGGGGCTAGCCAGTACGGTGCCCGGGCGTAGCCCGCTGTTGGACGGCTTCGGCCTGATCGCCTTTGCCAGCCTGTTCCCCATCATGGGTGTGCTGGGCTATGCGCAGTTGAGTCACTGGAAGGCGCGACGTTCCCGTGAATGAACGCCTGTTGAATACTAATGGTCAAATTTAATAGGAGGTTGGTATGCATTTCAAATTGATAATTGCGCTGGTCGAGGAAAACAAGACCGACAAGGTGCTGAAGGCGGCACGCGATGCCGGTGCCACCGGGGCGACGGTGATCAATCACGCCCGCGGTGAAGGGTTGGAGACCAGCAAGACCTTCTTCGGCCTGTCGTTGGAGACGCAGTGTGACATGCTGCTGTTTCTGGTGGAGGAACATCTGAGCCGGAGCATCCTTGAGAAGATTGCTACGGTGGCGGAACTCGACAGCTGTCCCGGCAGTGGTATTGCCTTTCAGATCGATGTGGAAGACGCCGTGGGCGTTGCGCATCAGGTTCAGAAACTGACATCGATGGTGGAGGATGAATTATGATCAATCGTGAAATCGTTCGCGTTCGCGACGTGATGAAACAGCAGATCGACATCGTCGATGGCATGACCACGGTGAGCGAGGCCCTGCACACCATGAAACACGTGGAGACCAAGTGCCTGATCATCGACAAGCGCCACGACAACGATGAATACGGTATGGTGCTGATCGCCGACATTGCCAAGCAGGTGTTGGCCAAGGATCGCGCTGCGGATCGCGTCAATGTCTACGAGATCATGAGCAAGCCGGTGCTGACGGTGGCCCCGGAGATGGACATCCGCTACTGTGCACGGCTGTTTGAGCGCTTTGGCCTGTCGCGTGCGCCGGTGGTGGATCAGGGCAAGTTGCTGGGCGTCATCAGCTACACCGACATGGTGCTGCGCGGGCTATGCCGGAACATCGACTGACCCCCGTCCTCCCGCCATTCCTGCCTGCGTCGAAATGACGAACGGGGTGGATTCCTGAGCCTTCGCTTTTCTTTGCGTTCCTTCGCGTCCTTTGCGGTTAAAGGGTTTTTCCATTCGTAGATGAGTAAATGGGAACCCCCTTCAGTTTTCGTTGCGGCTGTCGATAGCTCTGCAGAGTAAAACTGGATGCTGACACCACCGATGAACACGCTGCAACGGGCGCTGTGCGCCTTTCTCCTGCTGCTGACCAGCCTGCCGGGCTGGGCCGCCAGCGATCCTGATAGCGCGCTGATCAATGCCGCGCGTGAGGGGCGCATGGAGGAGGTACGCTCCTTGCTGGCACAGGGGGCGAATGTCAACGCCAGCAATCCCAACGGCAAGACGCCACTGATGGCGGCGGCGTTCTATGGCAATACGCGCATCGTCCGTCTGTTGCTGTCCGAGGGCGCCGACGTCAACGCCAAAGACAAGATCGAATCCACCGCCTTGATGGCGGCTATTTTCAACGGCGGCATTGGTATCGTCAAAGACCTGATTGCCGAGGGTGCCGACGTCAACGCCAAGAACAAGGCCGGGCTGACGCCGTTGAAACGAGCGACGGCCATGGAGCACAAAGATATCGCCAAGTTGCTTGAAGCATCAGGTGCCGAGGGCGAAGATGGCGGCGGCAAGAAGAAAAAAAAGAAAAAGAAGAAAAAGAAGAAAAAGAAATAGCGTGGCCTTACACTGCTAATTATCTTGAACTCTCAGGCTGACTCCCCTGACATGACACTAGCCGCTGGTGCTATTTTTCTTGGTTTGTGGTGGTTGCTGGTGCGCTTTTTACGTCGCTGCGAGGTGGCCAGCCCAGCGGACTGGGGAGGCCCCTGGCATAACCGGCTGGTAGGCATGACCGTGCTGTTCTGCCGCCGCTTCCATCGCTTGCCGCCGGATCTGCTGCCGTTGCCCGCCGAGGGGCCCGTGGTGGTGGCCAGTAACCACGTCTCCGGGCTGGACCCCCTGCTGTTGATCGCCGCCAGCCCGCGTCCGCTGCGCTTTCTTATCGCCCGCGAGGAATATGAGCGTTTCGGTCTGACCTGGCTTTTTCGTCTCGCCGGTTGCATTCCCGTTGATCGTTCGGGCCGCCCCGAACGCGCCCTGCGCGAGGCCCTGCGTGTGCTGGGTAATGGTGAGGTGATCGCGGTTTTCCCCCATGGCAAGATTCATCTCGATTCTGACCCGCCACGCAGGATCAAGGGGGGTGCCGTGCGCCTTGCTCAGCGGGCAGGATGCCCGATTCTGCCCCTGCGCGTGGAAGGGGTGCGGGGTGAGGGACATACCCTGCTGGCGGTACTGCTGCGTAGTCAGGCGTGGATTCGGGTTTTCCCGCTGCTGGATTGCCAACGGCTTTCTGAGCAGGATTGTCTGCTGCAGCTGACGTGGATTCTGCAGGGAGAAACGGATGGAGAGGCCGTAATTAATTGAATTTAAAGGCTAATTTTTGTGTCGGCTTGCAGGATGTTTCCACTATGGCTAGTATTTGAGTCATTCACTTTTCACCGGCAGCAGTCACGGGGTGTTTATGGCGCTGGAACTTGTACCGGAAGACGACGATGACGACGATAAAGATCCAGCCAAAAAGGCTGAAGAACAAAAAGCCGAAGAGACCCCAGTCTACACGGGCCCCGAGCGGCGCACGCAGCAGCGGCGACAGACGGTGGATCGCCGCGAGATGGTGCGCTTCGAAGAAAAGACGGACCGGCGCTCCGGACAGGATCGCCGTCGTCCTCAGGGATTGTGGAAAAATCGTGATTTCTGAGTCGTTGCAAAACCCCTGACTACCGGCGGCGGCTTTATTGGCCGCCCGTTTTTTTCTACCCTTCCGCACTCTTTCAGCCGTTTCTGCAGAAACCCTGCTGCGCGCTTGAATCGCCCCCCGCCCATCCCCATCTACCTCTCAACAGTCAATTAATTTCATATTTTTACAGGGGTTGATGCGTCATGCGAATGGACAAACTCACCAGCAAATTTCAGTCGGCATTGGCCGATGCCCAAAGCCTGGCCGTGGGCCGGGATCACCAGTTTATCGAGCCGGTACACCTGATGACGGCGATCCTCGACCAGGAGGGCAGCACGGTGCGCCACCTGCTGGCCAATTCCGAGGTCAACATCAATCAGCTGCGTGCCTCACTGGGCGAGGCGCTGGATCGGCTGCCACAGGTCGAGGGCGCGGCGGGCGATGTACACGTATCCAATGACCTGGGGCGTCTGCTGAACCAGACCGACAAGCTGGCGCAGAAACGCAAGGATCAGTATATCTCCAGTGAGCTGTTCGCCCTCGCCGCGGCGGAGGACAAGGGCACGCTGGGTGAATTGATGCGCAAGGCCGGTGCCTCCAAGGCGGGGCTGGAAAAGGCTGTCGAGGCCATGCGTGGTGGCGAGGCCGTGACCGACCCCAACGCCGAGGAACAGCGTCAGGCACTGGAAAAATACACTATCGACCTCACCGAGCGTGCTGAGCAGGGCAAGCTGGATCCGGTCATTGGCCGTGATGACGAGATTCGCCGCACCATTCAGGTGCTGCAGCGCCGTACCAAAAACAACCCGGTGTTGATCGGTGAGCCCGGCGTGGGTAAGACCGCCATCGCTGAAGGGCTGGCGCAGCGCATCATCAATGGCGAGGTGCCCGAGGGCATGAAGAACAAACGCCTGCTGTCGCTGGACATGGGCTCGTTAATCGCCGGTGCCAAGTTCCGCGGTGAATTCGAGGAACGCCTGAAGGGCGTGCTCAATGATTTGTCCAAGCAGGAAGGGCAGGTCATCCTGTTTATCGACGAGTTGCACACCATGGTCGGCGCGGGCAAGGCCGAGGGTGCCATGGATGCCGGCAACATGCTCAAGCCCGCCCTGGCGCGCGGTGAGCTGCATTGCGTGGGCGCCACGACGCTGGATGAATACCGTCAGTACATCGAAAAGGACGCCGCTCTGGAGCGTCGCTTCCAGAAGGTGTTGGTGGATGAGCCCTCGGTGGAAGACACCATCGCCATCCTGCGCGGGCTGAAAG
>CAZTPE010000192.1:0-5362 GCA_964614545.1 uncultured Ectothiorhodospiraceae bacterium | reverse complement strand
AACGCCCCACGGCTTCAGCCAGACGCTGACTGTATTCAGCGACACGGAACGAATGGCCCGCGGTACTGGGGTCTCGTGCTTCGATAGCGTGTACCGAGGCGGTGACGAAGCCTTCAAAGAGTTGCCGGATGTCCTCGACCAGACCCAGATTCTTCAGTGCAATGGCGGCCTGCACACCGATGCCGGAGAGAATCTGAAGATCCTCGCTATCAAAGGCATGCGTGCTGCGGGTATCCACCTGAATCAGTCCCAACACCTCATCATCAAGCAACAGCGGCACACACATCACACTGCGAATACCCAGGCCGATAATGGATTCATGACTGTCGAAGCGCTTGTCGCTGCTGGCATCACTGGAAAGGATCGCACGGTGCTTGCTGATGACCTCATTGACGATCGCACGGGACAGGACGGCCTCCACCGACCGCTCCTTGCGGCTCATCGCCACCACCGGTTTGAGCGATTCATCGCATTGCCCCGGTTCAATGCACAGCAAACCATAGGCATGCTCGGCGGCGGGGAAGATATCAAAGATAAAACCCATCACCTTGGCCAACAGGTCTTCGTGGTTATTCTGACCACCCAGGCCAATGCTGACCTGCGCCAGCGCCCGCAAACGGCGTTGTACGTCTGTGGCCGCAACACGATCTTCATGCAGATTGGCCTTGAGAAGCTGCAGGGCTTCCTGGGCATCGATGGCCATACTCAAGTCGGGCTTCGAGCTTTTCGAGCCGACCAAAACCATAGAAACGCTGCTGGCCTGCCGCGCTTCCGGGGTCTCACCGGCAATCAGCGCCAGATCAAAGGCCTCTTCATTACCACCGATTTCAGACTCCCACGGACTACTGGCCGACGTCTCATCCTTGCCGCCGGCCGGTGGACGAAAACGTAGGTGCACCCCACCCAACTGAAGATTACTACCTTCACGCAGGGCATAGAATTCCTTCGGCGTCAGAGGACGAGCATTGAGCAGGGTGCCATTGGTGGAGTCGAGATCCTGGATTACATAGCCGCCGTTGCGCCGTATGATCCGTGCATGCTGGCGACTGACTCGGCTGTCCGGCAGACGAATATGGCTATCACGGTCAGCCAATTCCTCTTCACAACGCCCCACCAGCGTCTCATCATGAAGAGGAAAACTCTTGCCGGCCAGGGCACCATTGAGCACCTCCAGGGAGGCCGTATGGAGAGTGTCAGTCATTGTCATGAAATATCAGCTATCAAGTCGGAAATCCAGCCCAGGATACAGAAATCACCTTAGTGATTATCACCTTTTTACCCGCACGGGGTATATTAATTCCTATTCTAGCCGGTCATTATCAGCCAGTGGGGTCAGCGTGTAACCACCGGTGGTGCAGGCACGACCTTCAACTCCCGGCTAAAAATGACGCTAAATAAACTCCAAACTACCGGCAACCAACAACACCGGCAGGGTTTTATTACCACGAATCAACGTTGTATCGGCGTATAATGCCCTAAGATAGCGCCATCAGAACGGAATTTTTAGGCATTTACTATATTGAAGGCCTCAATAGTGACCAATGAAATACTGAAAGTCCCAAAAAAACTGAAACCCGTCACCCTATGGGTACACCCTGAAGGCCGCGTCCGGGGTTCGCTGTACCTGCGAGAGCAAAGCCCCGACCATGCCGGCCCGGAACACCCGCTGGAAGTCCTCAACCAGTGCACCCCATTCGTTGTTATCAAACGCGAAGAACCGGATGAATTGCGTTTTTATAACATGCGCTCCATCATCCGCGTAGAATATGAAACGGAACACAAGCCCTCAACGGATATCCCCCGGCAACACTGCCAGATACAGATGATGGACGGCTCATTCATCACAGGTTCCATCCGCGAGCAGTTACCGCCAGCACGCGCACGAGTACTGGACTACCTAAACCGCAGCGATGAATGCTTTATCAAGATACACATGGACGAAGGTACCATTTACCTCATCAACAAGGCCTACATCATCCATGCCCATGTGGATGATGCAGCCGACGACGCAAGCTAACAAGAGGCCCGCTGTATGAGCCTGCTGTCCGGCTTTCAGGCAAATCGCGCCATTGCCGCATTGCTGACGGAAAATGCTGCTGCAACCCCCGAAGGCAAGCGAGCCGCAGTCAAGCTGAAGCAGATCGGCGAGCCTGCCATTGCCAAGCTCATCGAAGCCCTGGGCAATACCCAGCACCCCGCGGTGATCGAGCAGCTGCTGCTGGGCTTCGTGCGTAACACCACCCTGCCCTATTATCTGGCCGGCCTGACCAGTGAAGACGACAGCATCGTCGCCGGTGTCAGCCGCATCCTGTGTCGTTCGGGTGACTTCGAGCCCAACCAGCTGTTCGAGCAGCTCGACCACCCGGACATCTCCAAATCGGCACTGTGCGAAATCCTCCTCGCCCATTCAGGTCGCATCAAGCCCAACATCCTGCTCGGCATGCTGGATCGTGTTTCCAGCAAGGTGCGTCCCATGCTTTACCGCCTGCTGGACAAGGTGGCCGACGAGGCGCTACTGCCCGACATCATCCGTCGCCTGGACGCCAAACAGCCCATGGTACGCACCCACCTGGTGCAGGTGCTGTCCCGCTTTGACAACCCGCGCAGCCTCAACGCCCTCATCGGCGCCCTCGACGACCCCAATAAGGCGGTGCGCCAGTCCGCCCTGCAGGGCCTGGCGAAGATGCAGGCGCCGCAGGCGGTGGAGGCCATCTGCCGGCTGCTCGGCGACCCCGATCTCACCGTGCAGGCCGCCGCCATCGAGACCCTGGTCAAGATCCGCGCCCCGAACACAGTGAAATACCTGGTTGATGTCCTGCAAGACGAATCCGAATACGTGCGCCGCGCCGCCGTCGAGGTGCTTAACGAGATCGGCGACCAGAACGCCGTCAAGGACCTGCTCAACGCCCTGCGCGATGTGGACTGGTGGGTCAAAGTGCGCGCCGCCGACGCCCTCGGCGCCATCGGTGGTCCTAAGGTGTTCGACGCCATCCTCGCCCTGATCCGCGACGAAGACGAATTCCTGCGCCGCACCGCGGTGGAAATCCTCAACACCAGCAAGGATCCGCGCTCCTTTGATCGCCTCATCGAGGCCCTGCGTGATGACGACTGGTGGGTGCGTGAACGCGCCGTGGACGCCCTCGCCGGCATCGGCGACGAACGCGCCGTACCGTACCTCATCACCATGCTGGAAGAAAACCCCGAAGCTGGCCAAGTCGTGATCCGCGCACTGCACAACCTGGGTGACAAACGGGCCATCAATCCACTCCTGAAACAGCTCGAGCACGCCGACAACACGGTCCGCAAGGAGGCCCTGCGCGCCCTGCAGACCCTCACCGACGAATCCAATGCCGGCAAGGTGCAGGAAGCTGCCACCGAGCTCATGAATGTGAGTCAGGACGAAGTGGGCAGCGTTGCCAGCGAGACCGTGAAAACCCTCGTCACCCGCTACGGCGACCGCAGCACCCACATCATGGGTACAGCAAAAGAGATCGCACTGGAAGACGAGCCGACACAGATGACCTCGATATCGGACTCGCAGAAGACCCACGCCCTGGAGAGCAGCCCCAACGTCATCGACAGCAGTGACGGCATCATCAATCCCGCCAAGCTGGTGCCCAACAGCATCCTCACCGACCGCTATCATGTGGTACGCAAGATCGGCGAAGGCGCCTTCGGCACCGCCATCCTGGTGGACGACCTGATGGTCAACGACCAGTTCGTGCTCAAGTTCCTCAACCCGCACGTGGCCTCGGATCAGAACATGATCCAGCGCTTCCTGCATGAGCTGCGCTACGCGCGCAAGATCACCCACGAAAACGTCATCCGCATCTACGATCTGGTCACCTTCGGCCAGACCTACGCCATCTCCATGGAGTACTTCCCCAGCCACTCACTGGCGGACGAGTTGCGCAAGGACGGCCTGATGGATCGCCGGCGCGGCCTGCACATCCTCGGCGAAATCTGCAAGGGCATGGCCCGGGCGCAGGAAGTCAGCGTGGTGCACCGCGACCTCAAACCGGCCAACATTCTCATCAACGACGACGATATTGTGAAGATCGTCGACTTCGGTCTTGCCGCCGCGGCCAGCAAGTCCGACTCCCGCCTGACCAAGAGTGGCATCCTGGTGGGCACCCCCACCTACATGGCCCCGGAACAGGTGCGCGGCCGCACCATCGATTCACGCACCGACATCTACACCCTGGGCATCATCATGTACGAGCTGTTCAGCGGCCAGGCGCCGTACACCGGCGAAGAGTCCATGGCCATCCTGTTTCAGCATGTGGAAGGCAAGGCCACACCACCGCGCGAGATCAACCCGGACATCCCGGAATCGCTGGAGGCCATCATCACCAAGGCCATGGCGGTCGATCCCGAACAGCGCTTCCAGACCTTCGATGAACTGCGCGCGGCGCTCGAGGCCGCCTCCACCGAGATAGGACAGACCTGATGGCCCGCATCGACGCCTTCCTCAAGCTGGGCCGTGAACAGGGCTGCACCGACATCCACTTTGCCGTCGGCACCCCACCGCTGCTGCGCCTGCTGGGTGATCTGGCACCGATCAAATACCGCGCCCTCAGCGCGGAAGAACTGGAAAGCCTGGTGTTTGAGATCCTCAATGACAAGCAACGCGCGGAATTCGAAGCCGGACAGGATCTGGACTTTTCCTACCAGGGCGACGAGGTCGGCCGCTTCCGCGTCAGCCTGTTTCGCAAGATCGGTGGCATCGGCGCCGCCTTCCGCGTCATCCCGCCCGCCATCCTGACCCTGGAAGACCTGGAGCTGCCACCGGTGGTGGCCAGATTTCTCGATGCCAACCAGGGCCTGATCCTGGTCACCGGCGCCACCGGCACCGGCAAGTCCACCACCCTCACCGCCATGCTGGACCTGCTCAACAAGAGCCGGCGGCTGAACATCATCACCCTCGAAGACCCTATCGAGCAGATTCACAAGAGCCAGTTGTCACTGGTGGTACAGCGCGAGGTGGGCACCCATGTCGAGAGTTTTGCCGAAGGCCTTCGCGCCGCCTTGCGCGAAGACCCGGACGTGATCCTGGTCGGCGAGCTGCGCGACCCGGAAACTATCATGATGGCCATGACCGCCGCCGAGACCGGACACCTGGTGCTGGGCACCCTACACACCACCTCTGCCGCCAAGACCCTGGACCGCATCATTGACGCCATGCCCACCTCGCAAAAAACCCAGGCCAGCCTGTTCCTGGCCCAGCACCTGCGGGGCGTCGTCAGCCAAAAGCTGGTGCGCGCGGCGGATGGTCGCTCACGCAAGGCCATCGTGGAAATCTTCGTCAACACCCCGGCCATCGCCAATCTGATCATCAGTGGTAAGGTCTTCCAGATCCCTT